>JBEKNG010000536.1:0-4625 GCA_049523075.1 Paraburkholderia sp. | reverse complement strand
TCCCGCCGGTCGTCGCCGCGGAAATCGCCGCACGCGAAGCAAGCGCCGACGTATTGCAAGCAACACCCTGTGGTCATCTGCTGATCGATACCACGCTGGCCTACGACGTTTCGGCCACCGATATCCGCGCGAACCTGCGCGAACATCTCGCCCAGCACGCCGGCGGCCAGCAACAGAACGAGGCCGCGAGCCATGTCCCCACCGCGGTGTGGGACTATATTCTTCAACACCATCTGTACCACCGGTAACCCTATGGATATTCGCAAACTGCAACGCGTGATCGTCGACGCCCTCGAAGACGTGAAAGCGCAAGACATCAAGGTGTTCAACACGAGCCACCTGACCGGACTGTTCGACCGCGTGATCGTCGCCTCCGGCACCTCCAACCGTCAGACCAAGGCGCTCGCCTCCAGCGTGCGCGAGAAGGTCAAGGAGAATGGCGGCGAGGTCATCAGCACCGAAGGTGAAGACGTCGGCGAGTGGGTGCTGGTCGATTGCGGCGACGCGGTCGTGCACATCCTGCAACCGGCGCTGCGCCAGTACTACAACCTCGAAGAAATCTGGGGTGACAAGCCGGTGCGCGTCAAGCTGACGAGTTCGAGCCCGTTTGGCGGCGCCCGCGCCAGCGAGCCGCTCGACGACGACGAAGAGGACGACGAACCGGCTGCCAAGCCGGCCCGCAAGACGCCAGCACGGCGTCGTTAAGCACGCAACCGGTTTGCGACGCCTTACCCAACGTTGATCTGGCGTCCGCGATTACATCCGTGATGAAACTGCACATCCTCGCCGTCGGCCACAAAATGCCGGACTGGATCGCCACCGGCTTCGACGAGTACGCGAAACGCATGCCGCCCGAGTTGCGTATCGAGCTGCGCGAGATCAAGCCCGAGCAGCGTTCGTCGGGACGGCCAGCGGAGAGCGTGATGGCTGCGGAGCGGCAGAAGATCGAAGCCGCGTTACCGAAGAACGCGCGCATCGTCGCGCTCGATGAACGCGGCAAGGACTGGACCACCATGCAGCTCGCCGCCGCCCTGCCCGGCTGGCAACAGGACGGACGCGACGTCGCGTTCCTGATCGGCGGCGCGGACGGGCTCGATCCCGACCTTAAGGCACGGGCTGACATGCTGCTGCGCGTCTCCAGCCTGACGCTGCCGCACGCCATGGTCCGCGTGCTGCTCGCCGAACAGCTTTACCGCGCGTGGACCATCACGCAAAATCACCCCTATCACCGCGTGTGAGCGCGCGACGACGCTGAACGCCTAAGCGTAGCCGAAGCCTTAAACATCCACGGCCGCTGCTGGGCGTCGGAGTGCCTGGGACTGTCTGAGCGTCCGGGAGCGCCTCTTTTTAGCGCCTCGCATCATGCGTAGATCGCGCCTGCGATCGCGGCGCTCACACGCGATTTTCCAGAATGTGCCCTTGACGTGTGCCTTTCACGTACGTCATTCGCACGCCTCTTTCACGCAAAGCGCTTCACTGAGATCCTTTATGGCCACCCCCGCTGCCGCACTGCATCCGTTCGTGTACCTTGCATCCCAAAGCCCGCGCCGTCAGGAACTGCTGCGACAGCTCGGCGTGCGCTACGAGCTGCTGCTGCCGCGCCCCGATGAAGACGCCGAGGCGCTCGAAGCCGAGTTGCCCGGCGAGCGTGCGCACGATTACGTCGTGCGGGTGTGCAAGGCCAAAGCTATCGCGGCGCGCGCACGGCTCGTCGCCGGCGGCCATGTTCATGCGCCGATCCTGGTTGCGGATACAACCGTTACGATCGATGACGCGATCCTCGGCAAACCTGTCGACGCCGACGACGCAGTGGCCATGCTCACGCGCCTCGCCGGACGCGAGCACGAGGTGCTGACGGCGCTCGCCGTCGTCGATGTGGACGGGGCGCTGCTGCCTGCGGCGCTGTCGGTCTCGCGCGTGAGTTTTGCTGCAGTGCAAGCCGACGCGCTGCGACGCTATGTGGCAAGCGGCGAGCCGTTCGGCAAGGCAGGCGCCTACGGCGTGCAGGGACGTGCAGCGGAGTTTATCGAGCGTATAGCGGGATCCTATTCAGGTATCATGGGTTTGCCTCTTTTTGAAACCGCTGCACTCCTGCGTGCGGCGCGCATCGACTTCTAGAACAACACCATGAATGAAGAAATCCTGATCAATGTTACGCCGCAGGAAACGCGCGTCGCGCTGGTCCAGCAAGGCGCCGTCCAGGAACTTCACGTTGAACGCACACTGTCGCGCGGACGCGTCGGCAACGTCTATCTCGGCAAAGTGGTTCGCGTGTTGCCCGGGATGCAATCCGCTTTTATTGATATCGGCCTCGAACGCGCAGCGTTCTTACACGTGGCCGACATCTGGCATCCGCGCATCGCGGGAGAACCGCAGCATCAGGTCGCGCATCAGCCGATTGAAAAGATCGTCTTCGAAGGCCAGACGCTGATGGTCCAGGTGGTCAAAGATCCGATCGGTACCAAAGGCGCGCGCCTGTCCACTCAAGTCAGTATCGCCGGCCGCACGCTGGTCTATCTGCCGCAGGAACCGCATATCGGCATTTCGCAGAAGATCGAAAGCGAGGCCGAACGCGAAGCGATTCGCGCGCGCCTGACTGCCGTGCTGCCCGCTGACGAGAAAGGCGGCTACATCGTGCGCACGATTGCCGAAGACGCCACCAGCGAGGAGCTGGCCGGCGACGTGGCGTATCTGCGCAAGACCTGGGCGACGATACTTTCGCAAGGCCAGCGCATGCCGCCAACGAGCCTGCTGTATCAGGACCTGAACCTCGCCCAGCGGGTGCTGCGCGACTTCGTCAATGACGAGACCTCGCGCATCCAGGTCGATTCACGCGAAACCTTCCAGATGTTGTCCGATTTCGCGGCCGAGTTCACGCCAGCGGTGTCGTCGAAGCTGCATCACTACGCAGGCGAGCGGCCGCTCTTCGATCTGTACAACATCGAGGCGGAAATCCAGCGGGCGTTGTCGCGGCGCGTCGATCTGAAATCGGGTGGTTACCTCGTGATCGACCAGACCGAAGCGATGACGACGATCGACGTGAACACCGGCGGTTACGTTGGCGCACGCAACTTCGACGATACGATCTTCAAGACCAACCTCGAAGCGGCGCATACGATCGCGCGGCAATTGCGGCTGCGCAATCTGGGTGGCGTGATCATCATCGACTTCATCGACATGGAGAACATCGAGCATCGCGACCAGGTGCTCGGCGAGTTGAAGAAGGCGCTGTCACGCGATCGCACGCGGGTCACCGTCAATGGCTTCTCGCAGCTTGGGCTGGTGGAGATGACGCGCAAACGCACGCGCGAGTCGCTGGCGCACGTGCTGTGCGAACCTTGCCCGGTGTGCCAGGGCAAGGGGCAGGTGAAGACGCCCCGTACGGTTTGCTATGACGTGCTGCGCGAGATTCTGCGCGAGTCGCGCCAGTTCAATCCGCGCGAATTCCGCGTGGTGGCGTCGCAGCAGGTGATCGATCTGTTTCTCGAGGAAGAATCCCAGCATCTGGCGATGCTGATCGACTTTATCGGCAAGCCGGTGTCACTGCAGGTGGAGTCGAATTTGAGCCAGGAGCAATACGATATCGTGCTAATGTGATTCTTCATCCAGTTCAGCCCCAGCGACACCACTTCGTTTATCCCGCCCGCCGCACCGGACGGAAACGCTTTGTGCTCCGGGTGAACGTCACGCGCCGGAACCGCTCTTTCTTCTGTTCTTCTTCAAAATGCGCGAGAGACGGCTTGACCAGATCGCTACGCGAGACAATACCGATCAGACGCATGCTGTCCCGGTCGGCCACAACGGGCAGACGTTCGAGACCGTGAACCGCAAGCCGGGTGGCAACCAGCCGGCAGGTCTCGTCGGGTAGTGCCACAACCGGCGCGTTGCCGCGCAACACATCGGCGATACGCGCGTGGGGTGACTGGCTGGCCTTGACGTCACGAAAACGTTCGAGCGCGGTGCGATCGACCATGCCGGCCACTGCCCCATCGAGAACCGCAGGATAGGCGCGATGCGTTTGCGAGGCGCCGAAAAAGGTCGCCAACGCCTCTTGCACGAAGAGGTCTGCGTCGATGGTCTCGATAGAAGACGACATCACCTCATCGACAAAGTGGCGCTCCAGCGGATCGACACCATACTCGCGGTAAATGTGATATCCACGACGGGCGATCTTCTCCGTCATGATGGAGCGCCGCATGACGACCGTCGCAAAACCATGTGCCACCAGCGTGGCGGCAAGGAGCGGCAACAAGGCGTTGCTATCGTGCGTGAGTCCGAAAGCAAAGACGACGGCCGTGAGCGGCGCGCCAAGGGTCGCGCCAAGCGTTGCGGCCATGCAGACCAGCGGCCACAGCGCCGGTTCGCCGCCGGGCAGCATGTGACTAAGCACGGCTCCAAGTCCCGCCCCCAGCATGAGCAACGGCGCGAGCACGCCGCCCGAGGTGCCTGAGCCTAGCGCGACCACCCAGATAATGGCCTTCACAACGAGGATTGCGACGGCGATCTGCAGCACGATGTGCTGGTGCAGCAAGTCGCCAATGACGTCGTAGCCAACCCCGAGCGCACGCGGTTCAAAAAATCCGCCAATGCCGACCACAAGACCGCCGAGGGCCGGCCACCACATC
>JBEKNG010000535.1:0-4627 GCA_049523075.1 Paraburkholderia sp. | reverse complement strand
GGACGGATATCCTCGTAGCGCAAACCCGCCTTCTGCAGCACCTCGAGCAGCAGGTAGTTTGAGCTCGAGCCTTTTTGCAGCGCGACGCGTTTGCCCTTGAGTTCGGCCATCGTATGCAGCGGTGAATCGGACCTGACGATGACGGCCTCGGTGTGACGTCCCGCCGGCTCCGCGCCTACGTACACGAAGCGGACGCCGCCCGCCTGGGCGAACACCGGCGGTGGCGCTCCCGTATAGCCGAAGTCGATGCTGTTGGCGTTCAATGCTTCGAGCAGCTGCGGCCCGGCCGGAAACTCGAACCATTTCACGCTGTATCCCAGTGGCTTGAGCTTCTGCTCGAGTGAGCCTTGCGCTTTCAGGACCGCGAGCAAGCCGGCTTTCTGATAACCGATGCGCAAAACCTTGCCCGATGCGTCGCCGGCGTCCTGCGCGAAGCTGTTGCCGGCGCTGACGAGCGTCAATGTGCTGAGCACAGCCAATACGGTGAACGTGGTCAACGCTTTACGGACGGCGAGGCGTGGGCGGGCGTCTGGTTCGCTGGTCATTAGGAGTCTCCATGCGTGCGGTCGATGCAGCAGCGGGGCTCGCTCATTCCACACGTCCTCGCGTGTTGTATGTCGGCGCTGCTGTAATGACGTTGCTGCTGCGGTGAAAGGATCGTCGCATGGACATGCCGTAGCGCAAACCAAGCAATGGAGATTTGGATATGACGCCCACGAAGGACCCAGGCCGGTGTGGGAGTCGAAGTACACACCGACCCGGCCGCGCTGTGCCGGCGGCGCGAGCAATCCGCGGTCCCAATAGCGCGCACGTTGCGCACAGTGATGTCCGTAACGCCCATCTCGCGGCCTTTTCGGACCTCGTGCTCACCGTTTAAGCGTGCCAAACTAAGCCGGACGCTCGTCCGGCAGCGCCCCATCGCCCACGCCCAAGGTGCGCTGCATCAGCGTGGTATCGAGCCAGCGCCCGTGCTTGAAGCCGACTGCCTTCAGCGTGCCGACCAGCTCGAATCCGAGCGTGCGATGCAGCGATAGTGACCCGCCGCTGCCACCGTCCGCGATTACGGCAACCATCTGCCGCCACGGCCCGCTTTCGCAGCGCGCAATCAGCGCTTCCAGCAGAGCGCGGCCAATTCCGCGCCCGCGAAAGGCGTTGTCCATGTAAATCGAGTCTTCGATGGTATTGCGATACGCCGCGCGCGGCCGGTATGGCGTCGCGTAGCAATAGCCCGCGATCTTGCCTTCGACCTCGGCAACCATATACGGCAAGCCGTGCCTCAACACGGACGCCAGGCGGTCGCGCAGATCGCCGACCGAAGGCGGCGTTTCTTCGAATGACGCGACGCCGTGCAGCACGTGGTGCGCGTAGATCGCCTGAATGGCGGGCAAATCGGCTTCGGTCGCGTCGCGCAGCAGAGGCGCTGAGGACGGTCCGGTCGATGAATTCGGGTTGGTGTGTGTGGCCGCGCTCATAAGTATTCCAGTTGCCGCCCGGAGCTACTCCGGAAACACATCACTATGCCTGTCGTCCGCGCAGAGTTGAAGCCGTTCAAAAATGTCGCAACGCTCGCGCGTGACCCCGCTCGTCACCTCGCGTCATTCGCATCGCGCACGGCTTCGGCCAGTGCGTCGGCCGCCGCGAATCCTGCGGCGGCTGCAGATTCGTCCCTGGCACTGCCGTGGCAGCTCGGTGCCCGACTCAGCTATGCGAGTAGGTGTCGAGGTTCGACGCTTGAGGCGGGCGGGGCGTCTGGCGCGTCGTCGGATGCTTCGGCTTGGGCTTGGCCGGGGTCTGAACGCGGTGCGGCTGAACGCCCTGCGATGGACGCGCATTCGCGGCATGCGGCGTGGTCTGGCCTTCGCCAAACGTAAAGGTTTGCGAGGTTTGCGCATACGCGCCGACGGACAGCAGCAGCGCTGCGCACCCCAGACAGGTCGAAAGCTTCATGGATACTCCTTCTGAACAAGCGCGTGAGCATACCGCAACGCGCCGGACTGCAGCGCGCCGCGGATCGGCTCGTCAGCCGTTTTGCGCCGGAAACACCGGTTCGCCCAGTGTCAGCATCAGCCGGTTCGCCCACGCGAAAATGGCGATTGCATGCGTCAGGTCGAGAATCTCCGGCTCGGTAAGCCCATGCGCTTCGAGCCGCTTGATGACTTCGGCATCCACAGCTTCCGGATGCTCGGTCAGATCGATCGCGTAGCGGAGGATGGCCCGTTCACGCTCGGTTGTGCCGGCGGTAGCGGGATCCTCGAAAACCAGCTCGATGACATCCGCGCGTTTCGCCAGTTGGCCGAAGCGTTGCGCGTGCACCGACGCGCAATACAGGCAGCCATTGACGCGCGAGACCGCGGTGCTAGCCAGTTCCCGCTCCGCGCGCGGTAGCCCGCCAGGCGCATACATGATGGCGTTGAATACCCCGGAGCGTTGCCGCAGGATCTCGGCCTGCTGCACGATAAACAGGTAGTAGTCCGATGTTTTGGCCTGCGGGTGGCTTTCTTCGAGCACTGCGACCTGCTCCGGCGTGGCCCCGTCAAGGCGTACTGTATCGAGCCATGCGCGCCAGCCCAGCGTATCGAAGGTAAAACCGTGGGACTGGCTCATGCTGCCTCCTGCGGCGCCCGCGGCGTATGGGCGTCGCGGAGCGCCTTGACGCCCGCGATGACACGCAATTGATAGGTGACGAACGCAATCAGTTGCGACAGTGCCACGATGCCGCGCGTCGAAATGCCGGCCTGTTCGAGCGCCCGCAGATGTCGCGGGCGTGCTTCGACCGGGGTCAGCGTGAGCAGCTTCACGTGCGCGAGGCACCAGCTATCGCGATCTGTTTGCGTTCGTCCTGCTGCTGGTGTTCCTGGTGTGGCGTCCGAACGGCCTCTTCAGCCGTAGCCGCCGTTTGCCCTCTGAGCCATTGACGGGAACCTTCCTCGCCGCAGGCAAAGCGCTGCGGGTGCCGCGTCCGTTCCTCGCGGCACTCGCGCTGCTGGCGATCGCTCTGCCGTTTGTCGCACCTTCGGCTTATCTCCTGCAAACCCTCACCAATGCCTGGTTGAACGGAATGCTGGCACTGAGCCTGACCTTGGTGGCGGGGACAGTGGGGCAGATATGCCGCCTTGCTGCTGATCGGCGCGTATGCCTCGGCGTTGCTGTCGTTGCATCTAGGCTGGTCGCCAGCCGTGACGATTCTCTGCGCCGGCTTGATTACCGCCGCGCACGGTACCTTGCTGGTCTATCCGGCGTTCCGTTTGCGCGGGCACTATGTGTCATTGCGACGCTCGGGATCGGCGAGGTGGTGAGCCTCGTGATTCTCAACTGGGACAGCCTGACGCGCGGGCCGCTCGGCATTGGCGGTATTGCGCCGCTCTCGCTGTTCGGCATTCGCCCGAATCGCTACAAGGCAATGGCGTTCGCTTTCGGCGGTCTCGCGGCGGCCATCAGCGGCGGGATCTCCGCGCATCTGTATAGCTACATCAACAACACGACCTTCGATTCGTAGATCAACATGCGATAGTCCGCGGCCCAGCGGAAGATTTCGGGTAACCCGACCGCCGGCATGAACGAATCCGAAACCGCCGAGAGGCTGGTGCTGATCCAGCAACTGAAGCAGCGCGGCCTGACCATCCTGTTGATCGAACACAAGCTGGACATGGTGATGCAACTGTCGGATCGCGTGATCGTGCTCGACAATGGCAAGAAGATCGCCGAGGGTCTGCCGCGCGACGTGCGCAACGATCCGCGCGTCATCGAGGCGTATCTGGGACATCGCAATGTCGGCGGCGCGCCGCCGGAGTCCTCGAGCGCGCGCCGCACTGAACTGCAGGAAGAGCGACCATGAGCGAAGCATTGCTGACACTCGAGCACATCGAGACGTTTTACGGTCCAGTCCAGGTGCATTTCGACGTCAACTTCGAAGTGCGGCGCGGGCAGATTGTCAGCCTCCTCGGCGGCAACGCGAGCGGCAAGTCGACCACGATGAAGCTCATCCTCGGTCTTCACAAGCCGCGCTCGGGCAATGTGACGTTCGAGGGCGAGTCGATCACCTCGCTGGCCACGCCGCAGATCGTGCGCCGCGGCGTCGGTTCGGTGCCGGAAGCGCGGCGGCTGTTCGGCGACATGACGGTGCGCGAGAACCTGCTGATGGGGGCCTATACACGTCGCGACCGCCCGGCAATCAATGAGGACTACGAGCGTGTGCTCGGGCTGTTTCCGCGTGTGAAGGAACGTCTTGCGCAGCGCGCCGGGACCTTGTCCGGTGGCGAGCAGCAGATGCTGGCGATGGCACGCGCGCTGATGAGCCGCCCGAAGCTGATCTGCATGGACGAGCCGACGATGGGCTTGTCGCCGTTGTATGTCGATAAGGTGCTGGAGTTGATTCACACCATCAATCAGCAGGGCGTGACCTTCTTCATGGTCGAGCAGAACGCGAGCCTTGCGCTGGAGATTGCGCACTACGGTTATGTGCTGCAAACGGGGCGCGTCGTACTGCAGGGCGAGGCGCAGACGCTGCTCGGTGACGAGCGGATTCGCGACGCCTACCTCGGTGGTGACGCGCTGGCGGCGGCGAGTACGGCCTCGTAGGCGGTTGTGCTGCGTGGGTGAAGCGTCGACGCGTTCAGGGTTGGAAAAG
>JBEKNG010000534.1:0-4627 GCA_049523075.1 Paraburkholderia sp. | reverse complement strand
ACGAACATCCTTATCCGTTCGCGCGACGCATGTCGACGCTCGATCATCTGACCAACGGGCGAGTTGGCTGGAACATCGTCACGTCGTATCTGGATAGCGCGGCGCGCAATGTCGGATTGCCAAGCCAGGCAAATCATGACGAACGCTACGCGCTGGCCGAAGAGTATCTGGATGTCTGCTACAAGCTATGGGAGTCGTCGTGGGAAGACGATGCCGTGGTGCGCGATGCGAGGCGACAAGTCTTCACAGAGCCCTCCAAGGTGCATCCGATCGAACACCATGGACAGTATTTTGACGTACCAGGCATTCACCTTTGCGAACCGTCTCCGCAACGGACACCGGTGCTTTATCAGGCCGGCGCGTCGAAGCGAGGCAAGGATTTTGCCGCGCAGCACGCCGAGTGCATTTTCATTGCGGCGCCGTCGCGCAAGATTCTGAAGGAGTTTGTTGCCGACATTCGTGCCCGCGTGAAGTCGTTCGGCCGCGATCCGCACGACGTGCTGATCTTCAATCTGCATACGGTGATTACGGGCAAGACCTCGGCTGAGGCACACGAGAAGCACGCGGATTACCGGCGCTATGCCAGCGACGAAGGCGCACTGGCATTGATGTCGGGTTGGACGGGTATCGACTTGTCGAAGTACGACCTCGATGAACCACTGCGTCACGTGGAGAGTAACGCGGTGCAGTCCGCTGTGGAGGCGCTGTCGAGCGCCGATCCGACGCGGGTATGGACCGTGCGCGAGATCGCAAAGTGGGGCGGTATAGGTGGCCTTGGGCCTTTGTCGGTTGGTGATCCACAAGAGATCGCGGATGAACTGCAGTCATGGGTCGAAGAGACTGACGTCGACGGATTCAATCTCGCCTATGCGCTGACGCATGAGACGTTTAGCGACTTCGTCGAGCTTGTCGTACCTGAATTGCAGCGCCGCGGCGTGTACAAGACCGAGTATGCGAATGGTTCGCTGCGCGAAAAGCTGCACGGCGGCGGCTCGCGCCTCGCCGAACCCCATCCGGGCGCACGGTATCGCGCTCGCCACACGGCGCATGCCGACTAACGCTTCGTCTTCGATTAGAAATTTTAAAAAACAGTTTAGATACTGCGCTGAGGAGAACATATGAAAACACGTTTTTATCGCAAATCCGGTGTGCGCCGTTTAATCGGCGCGGTGGCGCTGTTTTCTGCGGTCGTGATGGTGGGTCAGACGACGCAGGCCGAGCCGCTCAAAGGTGCGCCTGCACCGTTCAACAAGGGCGGCGTGAAGATCGCGCTGGTCAACTACCTGTCGACGGGGGATTTCTTCCAAGCCTATGAGGCCGGCGCTCAGAAGCAGGCCAAGGCGCTCGGCATCGATCTGCGCATTTACGAAGGACGGCAGGACGCCGCCGAGCAGCGCGAGCAGATCCAGCAGGCAATCAGCCTGGGCGTGTCGGCGATCATCGTCAATCATGGCCTGCCGGAATCGCTGAAGGACGTGGTGCAGCGCGCGCTCGACAAGGGCATCAAGGTGGTGGCTTTCGACGTCAATCTGAACAATCCAAAGGTGCCTCAGATCGAGCAGAGCGATCATGATCTGGCCACTTTGTTGCTGAACCAGGCCGTGAAGGATAACGGCGACGCATTCGCCGCGGGGTATGTGTACGTGGCGGGTTTCGCGCCGCTCGACCGTCGCGATGAAGTGTGGCGCGACTTCAAGACCGCCCATCCCCGGGTGCAGGAGAAGGCGCGCTGGGGCACGGTGGACAACCCGATCGCGCAATCGGTGGCGAATCAGGCCGCCGCCGCATACCGTGCGCATCCGGATATTCGCGTGGTGTTCGCCCCTTATGACGAATTCGCACGTGGCGCGACGCTCGCGGCGAACGAGGCGAACCTCGGCTCGAAGATCCGTATCTACAGCGCGGATATTTCGACGGCGGACATCGAGGCGATTCGCGCTCCGAACAGCGCGTGGGTTGCGACAGCCGCGACCAATCCGGCTGTGGTGGGCGCGGTGTCGGTACGGGTAGCTGCGTTGGAGGTGACGGGTGTGGACCCGGGGCATCAGATTGTGGTGAAGCCGACCCTGATCACGCGTGACGATCTCGTGAAGAACGACATCAAGACGATTGCCGAACTGGAAGCCAAATTTCCGGCCTTCCGCTCGAGCGACGCAGCGAATGCACCGTGGATACCGGCTACGGAGTGAATTCGCGCTGGAGTTGAGTTCGGCATTGGCAGGATCAGTATCTTGAGCGACAATCGCGGCGATCTGTCGACACCCGTCGCGAGGAGCTTGCCATGTCGGTACTAGTACTGGGGTTGGTGATTTTTCTGGGCGCGCATTCGGTGCGAATTTTCGCCGAGTCGTGGCGTACGCGGCAGATTGCGCGGCTGGGGGAGATGGGCTGGAAAAGTGCCTATTCAGTGGTCTCTGCCGTGGGGTTGGTGCTGCTGATCTGGGGTTACGGGATCGCGCGGCGCGATCCTGTGGTGCTGTGGGCGCCGCCGGTTTGGGCGCCGCATCTTGCCGCGCTGCTGACGCTCATCGCTTTTATTCTCTTTCTTGCGGCTTACATTCCTGGTAATCATTTTAAGGCCTGGGTTAGGCATCCCATGGCGTTAAGCGCGGTGTTGTGGGCGTTTGCGCATTTGCTGGCGAATGGGACTTTGAACGCGGTTGTCCTGTTTGGGGCTTTTCTGGTTTGGGGTGTGCTGGCTTATCTCGCTGCGTGCCGGCGGGATGCGGCGCTAGGGGTGGTTTATCCGGCTGGGACGCTGGCTAAGGATGGGATCGCGGTGGTGGGTGGGGTGGTGGCTTGGGTTGTGTTTGCGTTCTGGTTGCATGGGTGGTGGATTGGGGTTCGGCCGTTGGGGTGAATGCAAGCGCGGACGAGGGTGCGAGTAAGGTGATCACTGGTCCGACTTCGCCAGTTGCATCCGCTCGACTCGCATACGTCCCGGCGGCTCAAAATACGTTCCGAACCGTACTAGTCCGGCCTTCTTCAGATGGCAGGTCATCTCGTAACTCACCAGAACCCCGGGATCAGCATTGTCGATGTAGTCGACGTCGATTGCCCGGATACGCGGCTCGTACGCCAAAAGCGTGGTTTCCATCTGCTGCTTGAGCAGATGCGCCGAAGCGGGCAAAGCCTTGTAGATGTTCGTGAGGTCTGGCAATCCGTAATCGGGCAGATGCTTGAGCGCGCCGGCTCGCGTATTGAGGATGCGACGGATGTTCTGCTGCACGCTCATTATCTCGAGCGTCTTATCGTCATAGGCATGGAGCGGTTCGCCGCCGATGTGGCCTAGCAGCATGTCGTATAGGGAAGGACCGGATGGCATCGCGAACTCCCTCAGGTGCCGGTACTGGCTTCAACCGGCTTGTCGGTGAGAGCGTCAATCGAAGAAGGCACGTCGCTGCGACCGATAAAGTCGATCACGAGATTGCCGTCCTGCGGACTTGGGGGCATCGATAGACGGATTTCAGCCGGCAGCAAGCCTTCGGCCATCCGCGCCAGTAGTTCGCGTGACAGGGCCGGCAGGATACGCTGGTTGATGAACGCATCGACGTTGCGTGCGCCGGATTCGCGAGCGAGACAAAGTTGCGCCAGCGAACCGGTCAACGCGTCATCACAATTGAGCGCGACGCCGTACTGACGGTGCAGACGTTCGGCGATTTTGGCGACCTTCAGCCGTACGATCGACGCGAGTGCGACAGCATTGAGCGGCCGGTAGACTAGCGTCTGGAAGCGGGCAAGCAAGGCGGGCTGAAAGTGCGCGACGAGCTGAGGATGAATCGCGTCAAGCAGCGCGTCCTGGGAGATGGAAGGATTCTCCGTCGCGGCTTCGTCGATCTGCGCACTGCCGAGATTGGACGTCATCAGGATCACGCAGTTGCGGAAATCGACTTCACGACCTTCGCCATCGCGCATCGTGCCGCGATCGAATACCTGATAGAAAATGTCGAGCACATCGCGGTGTGCTTTCTCAACTTCATCGAGCAGTACGACACTATCTGCGCGGCGCGCTGTCCGGTCTGGTGATGCAGACGGGTCAGTCGCGCTTCTGGCGCAACGCCGTCCATGGGGTGCTGTTCGCACCGCTATTCAAGGAGCGCGAACTCGTCGCGCCAGTCACCGAACCGGAAGCTGAAGACGACGAACCGATATCTGCACCGCAACAGCGAACGATCTGGCAAACCGTTGCTGACCATAGCCGCAAGATCCATGGCCGCCGCGTCGGTTTCTCGCTGTCGACCACCGCCGCCTGGGTCACAACAGCGCTTCTCGGGCTCTGGATCGCGGGCTCGATGCTCTCGGGCGTGACGAGCCGCGCGACGATCCACTCTGCCGAAGACACGTTAGCGAAACTCTCGACCGTACAGGACCCAACGCGGGCCGCATTGACATTGAACGACCTACAAAAGCAACTAGACACCCTCGAAGTGCGCCACCACAACGGCGCCCCCTGGTACACGCGCTTTGGCCTGAACCGTGACGCAGAACTATTCGCTGCGCTGTGGCCGAGCTACGAAGGTGGGGCAAGCCACATTGTCGTCGCTCCCATACGCGCGAAGCTCGAAGAACGCCTGCGGCAGCTGGCGTCCTTGTCGGATGAGGAAATCGCGAGTGGCGGCGATGCGCA
>JBEKNG010000533.1:0-4646 GCA_049523075.1 Paraburkholderia sp. | reverse complement strand
CCAATATGAAGCCAGTTGCCGAGTCGGAACATCTTGGTTCTCCGAAGGAATGTCGCGCTTATCGTGATTCGCGAATATGATGCGACGACCCTGTGGGACTGCCGGTACCGCTCGAGCGCGTCGGGGCGAATGCGATGGCGGGCCCTCATTCCCGACGATGTGTACGGCACACGTCAGCGCGACAGCACAAGCAACTTATCGGCGTTGCCTGCAATGGGCCGCTTCAGTTCGACGTGAGTTCAGTGTAGCGAGCAACGAACGCCTGCGTGATGCTATTTTTCTAACGCGGCATTTGCTTTTTTCAACAACTAGCGTTCCCTCGCTGTGGGAACGAGCATCAGCGGCGCTGCATGCAGACGGCTATTCACGTGGCAGTTGCAGAAGAGTTCATTCGTGTTCGAATCAAACTTCAACACGGACAACTTACTGAACTTCGGGTTCCAACTGCAGAGAAGTCCGCGACATTCGTAGATGCCGCAAACGGGATCGCCGCACGCCTTCGCTAGCGCTAGCTACCAGTCGCGCAGCTAACGTGTCAACCATCGCTTCCTTATGCAGTACCGAGGTCAGCAGCCGTCACCAGAATGCGAGCGCCCCGCAGCGCCCGATTTTTTCGGTCGGCCGCCTCGAGTATTCGCCTGAGCCCGCGCTCGAACGCCGAGACAAGCGTCGCGTCGTCGGATTCCCGTCGAAACAGGAAATGTCGCTCCAGCGCGTCGCGAGTCACGGCGCACGCGATGTCTCGACCTTGTGACATCAAGGTGAACGTCAGCAGCCGTCCCCCGGCAAAAAACCCGGGGCGTCCTTTCATTGCAAGCATTTCATCCTCATCTTTACATCAGACTGCCGCAGCGCCTGAAAACGGCGGCCGCAGCACCTACTCACCGGTTAAGTCTCAGACCTTGAGTCTCGTCACCGTGCCCGCGTTCGCGACTGCCGCTATCACCTCGTCGTCACGAACGTTCCGTGTCTCGCGCGAGGGAAACAACGCGACGCGCTTGGGGACCGTTGCGCAGGACAATACGCAGCGACCAGGAGCGACCTCGCGAACGTATTCCTGAGCGATGCCTCGAAGGAAGATTCGTCTGGAAAGCCTGGTGGTGGACGACCGCCTGAAGCGACAAAGAGACAGCTGTCTGCGACATTGGCAAACCGGTCGGCGGACCGCATGGACCATAGTGCGTTGTACCGCACATCCGGACGGTCGTCGTCGATAGGGTTGGCGACCGCTCGGTCAGGCCATTGCCGCCGGCGCACACCAGGAGGCCGGATTGGTCCAGAACGCGCCGCGAATGCGCTCGGGGCTCGGCGGTGCCGGTGGCTTTGCAGCCGTGGCGCCAATCCGGCCACGCAGCGAAATTTTGCGACCACTCGTACCGAGCCGTTTAACTATTTCGGCAAGCGTCCCGTCCGCTTGCCACTCTTCAAAGCGGCGGCGGCAGGTCGGCGGCGACGGATAGCGGCCTGGCAGCTTGGCCCAACCTTCTCCTGACGCCAGAACCCACAGCACGCCATTGGCAACCGCGCGTGCTTCCGCGCGAGGCCGGCCGCGGCGTTCGCTGGTTGTGGGCTGCGTATCGAACAACGCCTGAACCAGCGCCCACTCGTTGTCTGTCAAATCGTCGAACACGTTCATGTCTTGCCTTGGCTAAGCGAACTATGATGCACTGCCCCGCGCCGCGCACCATTTCTTAACGCACCCAAATTCGAGTGCTCGGCAGTCGGGCTAGCTACGGCAGTTGCTGTGCTGCCAAGCCATAGCGGCCGACCTGCGGACATGAAATGCAGGAATCGTGCCATTTCGCCTGAAAACGCCTCACAATCAGACTTTCGAGGGGTTCACGTCAGCTCGGGTCGTAACCATGCACCTCTTGGAAACAAAAATTGCGTTGCGGAAATCGAGTCACTCACCAAATGTGTGCAAGAGGGCCAGACGATGAGGCAGTCCGAGGGCTTCGACTAACTACCGGACTGGATATCGCATCGGTCAGCGTGCCGTCGTCGCGCGAGAACTCAACTTGAGAAACGGCATGCTTGGACGACTGCGGCGGGCACTCGGCCGCCTCAAGTGCGCACAGAGGATTCTGGAGGAACCGCGTCACGGCCAGGCCTGGCCAAGAATGTCGTGCGGCGCGCGGTCGACGACGAGCGCATTCGGCGTGCGGTCGAATCGATGGCAAGGGAGTGGTCGGAGGAGTATCCGGCCGGGGCGGTAAAGTGGTTGTTGTTAGAGCCTACGGGTTCGACTTGCCCCGGCGGGTCGAGGCCATGAGACGTGACCATCAGTTTCGGTTAAGCCTTTGTTGACACGAACTTGGGCGTAGTGGGGCATCGCCGTTAACCGAACTAATGGCACTCATTAACCGAAATTAATGGTGCTCTCCGGCAATCTCAACTTTGCCGCCGGCCCCCTCACTCCACCGTGACCGACTTAGCCAGATTCCGCGGCTTATCCACATCCGTGCCTCTCGCGCACGCCGTGTGATACGCCAGCAACTGCAGCGGCACCACATGAAGAATCGGCGACAGCAATCCGTAATGCTCAGGCATCCGGATCACATGTATCCCCTCCTCGCTGACGATCTTCGTATCCGCATCCGCGAACACATAAAGTTGACCGCCGCGCGCACGCACTTCCTGGATATTCGACTTCAGCTTCTCGAGCAGCGTATCGTTCGGCGCCACCGTGACCACGGGCATTGCCTCAGTCACCAAAGCAAGCGGCCCATGCTTCAACTCGCCCGCCGGATACGCCTCTGCATGGATGTACGAAATCTCCTTGAGCTTCAGCGCCCCCTCAAGCGCGATCGGATAATGCAAACCGCGCCCGAGGAACAGCGCATTTTCCTTGCGTGAAAACTCTTCGGACCACGCGATGATCTGCGGCTCCAGCGCCAGTACACTGTTGAGCGCCGCCGGCAAGTGCCGCAACTGTTTGATGTAATCCGTTTCCTGCGCCACGTTCACATGGCCGCGTAGCTTGCCGAGCATCACCGCGAGCGTGAACAGCGCCACCAGTTGGGTCGTGAACGCCTTGGTCGACGCCACGCCGATCTCGCGGCCCGCATGCGTCAGGAACGAGAATTCGGTCTGCCGCACCATCGCGCTCGTGCCGACGTTGCACACCGCCAGCGTATGCTGATGCCCAAGCGATTGCGCATGCTTCAACGCCGCGAGCGTATCCGCCGTCTCGCCCGACTGCGAAATCACCACCACCAGCGCCTTCGGATTCGGCACGGATTCGCGATAACGATACTCGCTTGCAATCTCGACCTGGGTCGGAATCTTTGCGATCGACTCCAGCCAGTACTTCGCCGTCAGTCCCGAGTAATAGCTCGTGCCGCAGGCCAGAATCAGCAGGCTGTCGAGGCCGGCAAACACCTTGTCCGCACCCTCGCCGAACAGCGTTGCATCGAAAGTTTCAGTTTGCGGAATCGTGTCCGTGATCGCGCGCGGTTGCTCGAAAATTTCCTTCTGCATGAAGTGGCGATACGGGCCGAGCTCGACCGCACCACCATACGCCGCCACCTGACGCACTTCGCGCTGCACCTCGTGACCATTACTGTCCGCAATGCGCACGCGTTCGAGCGTCAGCTCGCACACATCCCCTTCTTCGAGGAAGATGAAGCGTTCGGTGCTGCCGGCAAGTGCCAACGCATCCGAGGCGAGGAAGTTCGCAGCGTCGCCGAGGCCAACGACGAGCGGCGAACCTTGCCGTGCGCCCACCACCGTATGCGGCTGGTCCTTATGCAGCACCGCGATCGCATATGCACCGTGCAATTGCTGAACCGCGGCACGCACCGCGGCGAACAGATCGCCCTGATACAGGCTATGCACCAGATGCGCGATGACTTCCGTATCGGTCTGCGAGACGAACTCGTAGCCCTTGCCGCGCAGCATCTCGCGGAGCGCTTCGTAATTTTCGATGATGCCGTTGTGCACGAGCGCCAGCGAATTACGCGAGAAAATCGGGTGCGCGTTGTCAGTGACCGGCGCGCCGTGCGTCGCCCAACGCGTATGCGCAATTCCCGTGACGCCTTCGAGGTGGCTCTCGCGCACCTGCTCGTCCAGATCAGCGACCCGGGCGACGCTGCGCGCCCGAAGCGGTTCGCCGTTGGCCAGCACGGCGACGCCGCATGAATCGTAGCCGCGATATTCGAGACGACGTAGTCCTTCGATCAGGACGGGAACGATATTACGTTGCGCAACCGCGCCAACAATGCCGCACATAGATTGTTGATCCTTAGCAGGGGTTGGGTTTCAAGGCGTGCATGGGCCGCACGCTGGGTGCCCTTCAGCTTTTCTTCTTGGCTGGACGCACGAAGCCCGACTTGCTCGTCTGGGTCTTGTCGTTCAGCACCAGCACATTCTCCGCGACGTCCTTCCAGACCGTCGTGCCCGCGGCAATCGTCACGCCGCGTCCGACCCGCACCGGCGCGACCAGTTGCGTGTCCGAACCGACAAACACATCGTCTTCGATAATCGTGCGGTGTTTGTTCACACCGTCGTAATTGCAGGTGATCGTACCCGCGCCGATGTTCACGCGCGCACCGATATCCGCATCGCCGATGTAGGTCAGGTGATTGGCCTTCGAGCCGTGGCCCAGCACCGCATTCTTCACTTCGACAAAATTGCCGACATGCGAC
>JBEKNG010000532.1:0-4650 GCA_049523075.1 Paraburkholderia sp. | reverse complement strand
GCACGTGTCGTCGACCAGCAGCACATTGTTCGACGACAACCAGCCGCGTTCGAAGACCTGGATCGACTCGGGCAAGGTCATGATGGCTTGGACTCCGGCGCGGGTTGTCGAGCGGACTCCTGAGTGGGCGCTTGAGCGGACACCTGAGCGGACACCTGAGCGGACACCTGAGCGGACACCTGAGCGGACACCTGAGCGGACGCCTGAACAGACTCCTGCGCGGGCTTCGGCATCACTAGTATCGTCGAGGCCCCGAGCAGCACCGTTTCGCCGCGCTGGTTGACGACCAAACCGTCGAGCTGCGTCAGATCGCCGTTCAGGCTCGGCTTCCACCATGCATCGCGCACGCGCCACGTCATGGTCAGCGTGTCCTGAGCGTAGACCGCCTTCTTCAGCTTGATATCGAACTCGAGGCCGAGCGGTTGCGCGTACTGCGAAAAGTGCGCCGCCAATAGCGCCATGAAATGCGCGGTGGGCTGCGTGCCCGAGGCGATCAGGCCGCCGAAGCGGCTTTGCGCGGCATAAGCGTCGTCGTGATGCAGCGGATTCGTATCGTTGACGAGCGTCGCGAACGATTTGACCGAGTCTGCAGAAAGCGCAAGCGTGCTGCTGAAGCTTTCGCCGATGGTCACGACTCGCGGCGCCACCTTCATTTGGCTGTCTGCCGGTTTTGCGTCATCCACTGCGCGTGGCGAGCGTCGAGTGTGTCCCAGACGGCGCGCTTCTCCGTATCGTCGTAGGTCGACCAGCCGCGAATCTCGTCGATCGTGCGCAGACACCCTTCACACCAGCCGCTTGCCTTGTCCATCCGGCACACGTTGATGCAGGGCGACGGCACGGGAGCGATCACGTCTTGCGGGTCCACGGTAGTCGCGGTCACGGTCATGCGCTTTCTCGCAGCGCGACGTCAGCGACCGGCGCGCCGGTCAGGGTGACCAGTTCCTGCGGCGACAGGTTGAAGACCGCATGCGGGTGGCCGGCTGCGGCCCACAGGCTGTCGAGCGCGAGCAGGTCAGCATCGATCAGCGTGACTGGCGGCGTGGCGTGACCGATCGGACAAACGCCGCCGATCGCGTAGCCAGTTTTCTCGCGCACGAATTTGGCGTCCGCACGCGCAATCTCGCCGACCTGCGCCGCGACCTTCTTTTCGTCGACACGATTCGCGCCGCTAGCGACCACCAGCACCGGCGCGTCGTCGTCGCGCCGGCGAAACAGGATCGATTTGGCAATTTGCGCGACCTCGCAGCCGAGGCCTGCCGCTGCTTCGGCGGAAGTCTTGCCGGTCTCCGGCAGCATCACGATTTGCCCGGCGTGGCCGCGCTCGCGCAGCAACAATGCAACGCGCCGTGCGGAATCCGGCAATGTGCTGAGATCGTCGGAGGGTTGGGAAGGAGCGTTGTCCGTCATAAGGCGCTTTCCAGTAAATGGGGAGTTAGACGCACGAACTTTGTTCGCTGCGTGCTTTCGCGAGCAACGCCTTGCCGGCCCGCGAGACGTTCGGCTTGCCGATCGAACTTGAAATGAAATCGCCGATCGCGACGACCTGCGCGAGATCAATGCCGGTCTCGATGCCAAGGCCGTTCATCAGATACAGCACGTCTTCTGTCGCGACGTTGCCGGTGGCGCCCTTCGCATACGGACAGCCGCCGAGCCCCGCAACCGACGCGTGAAAAATCTCGATGCCTTCCAGCAGCGCGGCGTAGATGTTGGCGAGGGCCTGGCCGTAGGTGTCGTGGAAGTGTCCCGACAGTTGCCCACGCGGAAACACCTGGGTGACCGCTGCGAACACTTCGCGGGTGCGCTTGGGCGTACCCACGCCGATGGTGTCGGCGATATCGATTTCGTCGCAGCCGAGCGCGGCAAAACGCTCGACCACGTCGATCACCGACGACACCGGCACCTCACCTTGATAGGGACAGCCGAGCGCACACGAGACGCTGCCGCGAATCCGCACGCCATGCTGCTTGGCCGCCTGCACCACGGGTTCAAAGCGTGCAATGCTTTCGGCAATGCTGCAGTTGATGTTCTTCTGCGAGAACGCTTCGCTGGCGGCGCCGAAGATCACGATCTCGTCGACCCGCGCGGCGAGTGCGCCTTCAAAGCCGCGCAGATTCGGCGTCAGTACCGAGTAGATCGTGCCGACGCGGCGTTCGATGCCAGCCATCACCTCAGCGCCGTCGGCCATCTGCGGCACCCACTTCGGCGAGACGAACGAGGCGGATTCAACGTTGCGAAGGCCTGCTGCGGCCAGGCGGTTGATCAGTTCGATCTTGACGGCGGTCGGCACGAACTCCTTTTCGTTTTGCAGTCCGTCGCGTGGACCGACTTCGACGATCTTGACGGCTTGGGGCAGGGCCATGATGGGTCTCCAGCCGCGCGAGGCGGCGCTGTATCAGGAATTCAGTATCCGCGATCGATATCGACGACGCCACTCACCGTTTCACCGCGCATCAGCGCGGCGATTTTCTGTGCGACCTGGGCGACGCTCTCTTCGCGCAAGGTTTGCGCCGAGCTATGCGGAGTAATCGTGATGCGAGGTTCCTGCCAGAACAGATGATCGACCGGCAACGGTTCTTCGCGGAACACGTCGAGCGTGGCGGCGGCGATCTGGCCGTCGGCGAGCGCCTCGAGCAGATCCTGTTCGACCAGATGGGCACCACGGGCGACGTTGATCAGATACGCTCCGCGCGCGAGCTTCGAGAACGTGCGGCGGTTCAGCACGTCGTGCGTATCCGGCGTGTGCGGCAGCAGGTTCACCAGCACCTTGACGTCGCTGAGAAACGCGTCGAATTGCGCCTCGCCGGCAAAGGTGGTCACGCCGTCGATCTGCCGTGCGCTGCGGCTATAGCCGCGTACCGGCATGCCAAACGGCACGAGCGAGCGGGCCACGTGCGTGCCGAGCACGCCCAGGCCAAGCACGCCGACCGTGAAGCTGTCGCGTGGGTGCGGATCGAGCACTTTCCAGCGGCGTTGCGCTTGCAGGGCTTCGTATTCGTCGAAGCGGCGCAAGTAGCGTAGTACCGCGTGCGTCACGTATTCGGCCATCTGCCGCGCCATGCCGGTGTCCTCGAGACGCACGAGTTGTGCGGTGCGCGGCAGCGTGCCGGGATGTTCGCGTTCGAGCGCGAGAATCGCATCGACGCCCGCGCCGAGATTGAAGATGGCGCGCAGCCCGGCGCGCTCCGTGAGCATCTCGCGCGGCGGCCGCCAGACAATGGCGAAGTCGGCCGGGGCGGCGTCGCCCGGCTGCCACTCACGCAGATCGGCTTCGGGCAACGCGCGGGCGAAATCATGCAACCAGGAGGCGGATTCGTTCTGAGGCGTGTAGATGAGGATTTTCATGCGATCGGTGCAGGCGTCACTTGGCGAAGAGCCGGCTGATGTCCTTGAAGGCCTTGAATTCAAGCGCGTTGCCGCACGGGTCGAGGAAGAACATCGTGGCTTGCTCGCCTACTTCGCCTTTGAAGCGGATATGCGGTTCGATGATGAACGCGGTGGCGGCCGCCTTCAGCTTGTCCGCCAAAGCGTTCCAGTCGTCCATGGTCAGCACGACGCCGAAATGGCGCACTGGCACGTCGTCGCCGTCCACCGCATTGACGCCGGCCCGGCCGGTTTCATCGGGCGCGACGTGCGCGACCAGCTGGTGGCCGAAGAAGTCGAAGTCGACCCATTCCGGCGAGCTGCGACCCTCGGGGCAGCCAAGCAGGTCGCCATAGAAGGCGCGCGCGTTTTCGAGGCTGGTGACAGGAAATGCCAGATGAAACGGCTGCAGCGCACGTGGCTGGACAGATGACGCTTGCAACATGGAGGCCTCCTCCGGTTTTACGAATAGGCTTCATTCTACTTTTTCGACGGCAATCGCGCGCAGTTTGGCGCTGGCGTGCGGCTGGGCAAACGCCCAATAAGCAAATCAGAAAAAGTTGGTTCGCGCCCGCAAGCCCGCGTTCCACAATAGGTTTCCGGCTTCCGGCAGCGAGGAGAATCATGCTTTCATGCAGCAAATCGACATGGCCACCGCGGCTCGTGACCGTGCCTGGCCTGCACGGCAGCGAAGGTGCACATTGGCAGACGTGGCTCGAACGGCAGTTCGCCCGTCCGTTGCGCGTCGAGCAGGCTGATTGGGACGCACCGGATCTGGCGGGTTGGGCGCGCTCGGTGCGCGAACTGCTGGCGCGCGAACGCGGGCCGTTCGTGCTGGCGGCGCACAGCTTCGGTTGTCTCGCGGCGGCGCATGCGTTGCAGCAGGCGTCGTACGTGGGCGACGTGGTGGGCGTGCTGTTTGTGGCGCCGGCCAGCCCGGAAAAATTTACTTTCGCGGGCCCGTTCGAGGCGCGTCGTCTTGGCGTGCCGTCGATCCTGATCGGCAGCGAGACCGATCCCTGGATGTCGCTAGCCGGCTCGCGCGAGTTGGCGCAACGCTTCGGCAGCGCGTTCGTGAATCTCGGCGATGCCGGGCATATCAATACCGCGGCGGGATTTGGCCCTTGGCCGCGGGCCAAGTATTTCGTCGATACGCTGGTGCATTGCGCCGCGCCGCTGCGGTTCCGCGAGGAGGAGTCGCTGGAGCTGGTGGGTGACGCGGTGGTGTGAGGCGGTCGCGCATGCGTGCAGGACAGCTGAAAAAAAAGGCCGCCTCATTCGAGACGGCCT
>JBEKNG010000531.1:0-4663 GCA_049523075.1 Paraburkholderia sp. | reverse complement strand
CTCATCCACGAAGCCACCGCCCTGACCGGGCCCGATGCGGAGCGCTCCGTCACGGCACGCTCGCTTGATCTCTGCATTCTCGAGGCGTCAGGTCTCGACCGCGACGGCAACCTGCTATGCGCCGACTCGAGCCTAGCCAGGGTGTTTCATGCCGCTACCCAGACCGCCGCCCGCACCATCATCGTCGCGTATCAGCCGCAACTGCCCGAGCGCGACGACGGTCACGTGTTTTGCAACCTCGCCGATATCGGCGGACTGGTGATCGACGACGGCATCGATCCGCCCACGATGGACCTGTTTCCGCGCAAGCACTTTGAACTACACAGACGGGAAAACGGAATTCTCGAATTCCGGCAATCCGCGCGCTAACCATCCATAAGAGGAAGAGACACCATGAAGCACAAAGCGCTGCGCGGCAACACCGATCCTGTTCAAACGAAGAAGCGCCATGCCTAATCCTGAATCGCATAGCACCGGCAAGCCCGGCTACATCCTGACGATGGGCGAGATCCTCGTCGAAATCATGGCGACCGAACGCGGCCAGTCATTCCGCAAACCAGGTACGCTGATCGGCCCTTATGCCAGCGGCGCACCGGCCATTTTCATCGACCAGGTGGCCCTTCTCGGCAGCCGCTGCGCGATGATCGGCTGCGTCGGCGATGACGACTTCGGCATGCTCAACGTCGAGCGCTTGCGCGCGGATGGCGTCGATGTGTCGGGTATCGCCGTCATCAAGGGGCAGACGACCGGCAGTGCCTTCGTCACTTATCGCGAGGACGGCGAGCGCGACTTCATTTTCAACATCACCAATAGCGCCTCAGCCCACCTCTCAGTGGCCAATATCCGCGAGGACCTGCTGAAAGACTGCCGCCACTTCCACGTGATGGGCTCGTCGCTGTTCTCGTTTCGCATCATCGAGGCCATGAAGAAAGTCATCGAGACCGTGAAGGGGCATGGCGGTACGGTCAGCTTCGATCCAAATATCCGCAAGGAAATGCTGCGTATTCCGGAGATGCGCGAGGCGCTGGATTTCATTCTCGACTATACGGACGTTTTTCTGCCGAGCGGTCATGAGGTGACGTTGCTGGCAACCGCCAGTTCCGAGCGCGCCGCCATCGAGGAACTCCTGCAGCGTGGCATTCGCGAAGTTGTGGTCAAGCGCGGCAAGGACGGTTGCAGCTTCTACACCGGCGCCGATGAGTTACATGCGCCTGCGCTCCAGGTCGAAGAAGTCGATCCCACCGGCGCAGGCGACTGTTTCGGCGCGACCTACATCGCCTGCCGGGCTCAGGACATGAGCGTCCCTGCGGCGTTGCGCTATGCCTGCGCGAGTGGCGCCCGTGCGGTCAGCTTCCGTGGCCCGATGGAAGGCACCGCGACATTCGACGAACTCGATGCGTTCATCGCGAAAGCGGAGTCTCATCATGACTAACGTGGTTGCGCGCCTCTCCAACGGCCACAGTGCGGCGAATTCCCTGAAGGGAATCTATTCGATCTGCTCGGCGCATCCCTGGGTGCTTGGCGCAGCGATGCAACAGGCCGTCGACGACGGTACGCCGTTGCTGGTCGAATCGACCTCGAATCAGGTGGATCAATACGGCGGCTACACCGGCATGAAACCGGCGGACTTCGTCCGCTTCGCTCACCTGATTGCGGAGCGGATTGGGTTGCCGCGCGATCACCTGATTCTCGGCGGCGATCATCTCGGGCCGAACGCGTGGCGCAGTTTTCCCGCGGAAGAGGCGATGCAGCGTGCGGAAGCGCTCATCGATGCCTATGTGTGCGCTGGCTTCACCAAGATCCATCTGGACACCAGCATGGCCTGCGGTGACGATCCAGAGCGCCTGTCGGACAGCGTCGTGGCGCAACGCGCGGCACGCTTATGCGCCGTCGCTGAAGGCGCTGCCGCTCGCACTGGGCTCAAAAGCCGCCCGGTCTATGTGATCGGCACGGAAGTGCCCGTGCCCGGAGGTGCAAGCGAGACGCTGAATACAGTCGACGTCACCCGCCAGCACGCGGCGCTGGAGACGGTTGCTGTGCATCGTGACGCCTGGCGCGCACGGAACCTCGACGCCGTGTGGGACCGTGTCATTGCGCTGGTCGTGCAGCCCGGCGTCGAATTCGATCACACGAAAGTGATCGACTACCAGCCGGCGCTTGCCACCGGGTTGTCGCAAGTGCTGACACAACTGCCGGGTATGGTGTTCGAAGCTCACTCGACCGACTATCAAACACCCGAATCCCTGCGGGCGCTCGTGCGAGACGGCTTCGCGATTCTGAAAGTGGGACCCGGGGTCACCTTCGCGTTGCGCGAGGCCCTCTACGCGCTGGCGGACATCGAGGCGGAGTTGCTGCCAGCGGCCAAGCGCGCCGACCTGCGAGCAGTCGTGGAAGCCGCGATGCTGCGCAAGCCTGCCAACTGGGACAAGTATTACCACGGCGACGAAGCCCAAAGACGTCTGCTTCGCACCTACAGCTACAGCGACCGGGTGCGGTACTACTGGGCTGATCCGGAGGTCGATGCAGCAGCGCAAAGGTTGTTGCGAAACCTCGCCGGCACAACGATTCCAGAAAACCTCCTGAGCCGTTACCTACCGGCCCAGTACTGGGCACTGCGGCGCGGCGGTATCGACGGCTCGCCGGTGAGCATCGTGCAGAGCAAGGTCCGCGAGGTCATCGAGCATTACGCGGCCGCTTGTCGCGAGTGACGTGACTCAACGAAACGCCGCGATAGTCCCACACAAACCAGGAGGAAATCATGTCCTTTCAGCCCAACGCTTCATATGATTTTAGCAGCGCAGTTGTAGTGATAACGGGCGCGGCAGCCGGCATAGGCCGCCAGGCCGCAGAGCAATTCGCGGCAGCCGGCGCTACCCTCGCCCTGCTGGATCGTTCCGAGTCCATCGCAGATGTGGCTTCGAGCCTCGGTGCGGCGCATAGGGGTTGGGTCGCCGACATCAGCGACGCTGCATCCGTCACGGCCGCAGCTAACGAGATTCTTGCCTTGTTCGGTCACTTCGACATTCTGGTCAACAACGCGGGCATCGGCCCGCTAGCACCGGCTGAGAATTTCCCGCTTGAAACGTGGGACAAAACGATGGCGGTCAATCTGCGGGGTGCATTTCTCGTCGCGCGGGCATTCGCGCCCGGCATGCTCGCACGTGGGCAGGGAAGGATCATCAACCTCGCCTCCCAGGCTGCCGTCATCGGCATCGAAGGGCATGTCGCCTATTGTGCAAGCAAAGCCGGGATCATCGGCATGACCAATTGCATGGCGCTCGAATGGGGGCCGCGAGGCGTGACGGTCAATGCGATTTCGCCGACCGTGGTTGAAACGGAGCTCGGGCTGAGCGGATGGGCGGGAGAAAAAGGAGAACGTGCGAGAGCCGCCATCCCTACCCGGCGCTTCGCCAAGCCCGCCGAGATCGCCGCTGCAATCATGTACCTGGCAAGCAGGGAAGCCGCGATGGTCAACGGGGCAAACCTGATGATCGACGGTGGTTACACGATTATCTAGATCCCGACACGGTCAGATCGGGCTGGCCAGCGACTGCTATTGACGACATAAGCACGAGCGAAAAAACCTGAGAGCAAATGGAGGCAGCAAAGGACTGTACATAATCCACGATGATTAGGACACAAAAATGATCTGCCGTTCTGATGTGGTTTCGTTACGCCGCGACGCCTTGCGGCGCCGTCTTGCCGTATCTATTGTTGCAGGAATTGGACTGGGCATCGGTGGCGTGGCCTATGCCACCACCGTCACGATCGCTGTACCGAATAACAACGATCTGATTGAAATGAAAAAGCTTTCTCCCGTGTTCGAGAAGGCCAACCCCGATATCCAGTTGAAATGGATCGTGCTCGAAGAAAACGTGCTTCGGCAGCGCCTGACCACGGATATCACGACGAACGGCGGTCAATTCGACGTCGCGGCCATCGGGACCTATGAAGCACCACTGTGGGGCAAGCGCGGATGGCTCGTTCCGGTCACCGGACTGCCCGCCAGCTACGATCTCGAACGATGTGCTCAAATCGGTTCGCGACGGGCTGTCGTACCATGGGACGCTATACGCCTTGCCGTTCAACGCCGAAAGCTCGATGACCTTCTACTGCAAGGATTTATTCGCGGCGGCTTCAACGAAAACCTGTCGCTCATGACAAGCGGCAAGTGCGCAATCTGGGTGGATGCAACGTCCGCTGCCGGGATTCTTTACAACAAGACCGAATCGTCCGTCGCAGACAAGGTAGGGTTCGCCGCAGCGCCGACGCAACTTACGCCGAAGGGCGCGCACTGGCTATGGTCGTGGTCTTTTGCCGTTCCGAAGTCGTCGAATTCGCAGGACGCGGCCAAGCGGTTCATCGAATGGTCGACCTCCAAGGAATACATCACCCTGGTAGGCAATGATATCGGTTGGGCATCGTTGCCGCCGGGCACGCGTCAATCGACCTACGCACGCCCTGAATACAAGCAGGCTGCACCGTTCAGCGAGTTTGTGCTGAACGCGATCGACACTGCTAATCCAAACGACTCGACCCTGAAGAAAGTTCCGTACAGCGGTGTGCAATACGTGGGCATTCCGGAGTTCCAGTCGTTCGGAACCCTTATCGGGCAGCAGATTGCAGGCGCCCTTGCGGGTCAGATAAGCGTTGACCAGGCACT
>JBEKNG010000530.1:0-4679 GCA_049523075.1 Paraburkholderia sp. | reverse complement strand
CAACGGACACGATTTCGCGAACGTCTATAAATGCTCGTGCGTGATCGACAAAATGGCTACCGCGCTGCCCTACGACGAGTTCGTCGACCAGTCGACGTTCTCCAAGTACGCAACGCTGGGCGGCGAAGGCGGGTCGGAGTTTCGGGTCGACCAGGCAAAAGCGCAGACGAAGAAATTCCGTGCGTTGCAGGCCGATGCATACCACAGCTGTGGGCTGGGCCCCGACAAAGCAGCGTTAGCGAAGTAGTTGGCCGCGTGTGAGCACTGGCTGAGCTACTGCATCAGGCACGCGGCGCCGGCAATGGCGCCGCGCCGCGTCGCGCTCAATCCGGAATCAGCCCTGCCCCAAGCAACGCATAACCCACGAGCCCCGCGCCCGCTTGCGGTATATCGCTACGTTGCCGCTCGATCTGCACGCCAACGGCCGACACGTCATCGAATTTGGCGGGTTTGGCGAGCGCAACGCGCACCCAGTGCGCGCCGAACTCGGTGATCAGGAGACGCGCCACCGCTTCCGCAAGCGCTTCGAGCAGACGCACGCCATGCGACGCGAGGAGCGCATGCAGGGCACTGCGTACCGCTGCATAATTGATCGTGTCCTCAATGCGATCGGTTGTGCACGCGCGGATTGCGGGAACACCGATTGCGAGATTCATCCGTACCGGCTGCAAGACATGTTGCTCGCTGCTGTCGATACCGATGATCGTCTGACCTACGAAGTTTTCGATGAAGACGATGTCCATGCGCCCGGACAGCGTGCCGGTTGAGGGCGAGTCGAACGGGGCAGTGACGCCCGGCGCGCCGGCATCGGCGCCGGCAGCGGAGAAACTGGCGAGGCGAACGGCATCCATACGGTCCATGGTGTACTCCGCCGCAGCGCGGCAAATAATTGGCGAACGAGTTGGCAAATGGCCTAAAAAAACGCGCTTCGGGTAAACGCAAAGCCGGACAGGGTGACAGGACGCGAAGCACTCTGCGCCGGACCTGAAACACTCTCCCCGCCACGGGCGAGTGAGAGTGTTCCAGGAAGGCACGGCGTTGAGAAAAGCAAAAATCGGGCACGCCATGTAGGGATATTGCGACTTTATATTGAACAGGACCGACATCCGGCGTAGAGTTTTAAGGCGATGATTGGTATAACGGCAAATCACCCGCTGCGCATATGGACCCCAGAACCCGTAGCGCGAAGGGAAGACCGTATCGATAAAGCGGCACTCGTGACGCGCATGGCGAAGCAGAGCACTCGCAACGCAATGTGAGCCGGCGCGGACGAATTGACGCAACGGAGACAAACCCCATGTCGTTGCTCACTGACAGCACTATGCACGTCCGTGAAGTTCTGAATGTCGTCAATCATCATTTGGCGACGCGTCCGACGAGCGAGCCCGTCGCTCAATCGTGGGCGCGCTGCATGAACGAATTCCAGCTCGACCCTTCCCGTTTTGTCGTGCCCCCTGTCCTGACGGACTACGAACTAAGTTCGCGCCGCGAGGCGATGGGCGATCTGATCGCGTGCTCGAAGCTCGAAATGACCACGCTTTATCAGCAACTGGCCGATCCCGAACTCGCAGTGGTGCTGGTCGATGCGGGTGGCATGATCGTCCATCAGGTTTCGTCGGTGCCTTTCGCCGAAGCAGTCGCCGTAGACGGCTTTCGCGTCGGCGCATTGTGGAGCGAGCGCGAAGCCGGTACGAACGGCATGGGCACGTGCCTGGCCGAACGCGACTGCATCGCCGTCTGCCAGCACGAGCATTTCTATCCGCGCTACACGTCGCTCACCTGCTCCGCCGCGCCCATTTTCGATGACAGCGGCGAGATTGCCGGCGTACTGGATGTGACGAGCCGCTCGAAGTTGCTGCAGCAGCATTCTCTGGTGCTCGTCGGCATGTCGCGGCAGATGATCGAGAACCGTTTGCTGGATGCGCGTTACCGGCACGCGAACATGATCCATTTCCACAGCCGCCCAGAATTCGTCGGCACGCTGCACGGCGGCAAACTGGCGGTGGCGGACGACAGCACGGTGCTCGCCGCGAATCGCAGCGCCCTCTTCCAGCTTGGCTTCCGCACACTCGGCGAATTGCGCGGCCGGCGCATCGAGGAAGCGTTCAATGCGTCGCTCGAGGACATGATCGCGCGCAGCATCCGCGGGTCGTTTCATCCGGTCACCGTGTACAGCGCGAACGCGACCAACCGCTTCTTTCTCGTCGCGCAGACGCCGCAAAACAACGCGGAACGTGGCTTGCGAGTAGCGGTGGCAGCGCCCGCGACCCGCGCCAGCGCCCCTGAGAAGCGACCGGCACCGGCCCGGCTCGACCAGATCGCGCACCTCGAATTCGGCGACCCGCGCATGGCCTCGCAAATCCAGCTCGGGGCGCGCGTGGTCCAACGCAAGATTCCGATCATACTCAGAGGGCAAACGGGTACTGGCAAGGAAGTCTTCGCGCAGGCACTGCATAGCATCAGCCCGCACGCGGCCGGACCGTTCGTGCCGGTGAATTGCGCGTCGCTCCCCGAAAACCTGATCGAAAGCGAACTGTTCGGCTATCGTGCGGGCGCGTTCACCGGCGCGCAGCGCGAAGGACGGCGCGGCAAGATCGTGCAGGCCAGTGGCGGCACGCTCTTTCTCGATGAAATCGGCGACATGCCGCTCGCGTTGCAGGCGCGGCTCCTGCGCGTGATCGAAGAACACGAGGTCACGCCGCTCGGCGCGGAAACGACCATCAAGGTCGATTTTCAGCTTATTAGCGCCAGTCACCGCAACCTGCTCGAACTCGTGCGTGACGGGCAGTTCCGCGAGGACCTGTACTACCGGCTCAAGGGCGTTGAACTGAATCTACCGCCGCTTAGCGAACGGGTCGACAAGCTCGCGCTGATTCATCATCTGCTCGAAAACGAAACCAACAACGATCCGCCAGAACTGACCCCGGAAGCCGAGTTCGCCTTATTGACCTATGCGTGGCCCGGCAATATCCGCCAACTGCGTCACGTATTGCAGATGGCCATCGCGCTTTGCGACGGACAACCGATCCGCTGCGAGGACCTGCCGGTCGAAATCACACAACGTATGCCGGAAGACAGGCTGGCGGCGGTTTCGCACGCGCCAGCGGTGGGCCCCGACCCGTATCCGGCCGACGAAGCGGATCTGTCCGCGCTCAACGCGATTCAGCTGAACGAACGCGGGACCGTCCTTACCCTGCTCGACGAGCACCGTTGGAACGTCAGCAACGTCGCCAAGGCACTCAGCATCAGCCGCAATACGCTGTACCGGAAGATGCGCCGGCTGCATATCCGTCTATCGCACGACAGCTCGGCGCTCGACGGCATGCCGCCCGACGATTCACTCCCAGAAGAATCGCCGCCCCGCGCCAACGCATGACCCAGGCGCCCGCTCGCAATCTCGCTGACTTCAAGCCCGATGCGCGCTTCGCGTGGTGCGTAACCGGCTCCGGCCATATGCTCGACGAGTCGATCGCGCTCGCGCTCGAATTGCCGCGCGTCGATCTCTTCCTTTCCGCGGCCGCGGAAGAAGTATTGCCGCTCTACGACTGGCCCCTGCCGAAGCTGCGCAAGCAGTTCCGCGTGTTTCGCGATAATAGTGCGAGCGGCGTGCCGGTCGGCATGCTCTATCACGGCATGTACCACACGGTCGTGATCGCGCCGGCCACCAGCAACACCGTCGCCAAATGTGCGTTTGGCATCTCTGATACGCTGCCGACCAATATGTACGCGCAGGCGGGCAAGCAGTGCATTCCGGGCATTGTCTTTGCATGCGACACTGAGCCGACCGTGGTGACGCAAAGCCCTAACGAATGGGTCGAACTGCGTCCGCGGGCGATCGAACTCGACAACGTCGAGCGCCTGTCGCGCTTCGAATACACGACACTCGTGCGCTCACTGGATGAACTGAAAGCGGCGCTCGGTGAACGCTTGTCGATCGTAATGACATGAACAGCCCCGACGCTTCCTGCGGTCGCTGCGATCGTACTGACATGGACCACATCGTCTTCCTGACTGGCCGGCTCGCCGAAAGGAGCCTGATCCGCGCGCTCGAAAGCATGGCGCCAACGCCGTTCAGTTGGGAAATTCGCGAAATCGGTCTGCAGGTCGCTGCACTCATGACGGCCGAGATGATTCGCCGCCGGATTCCCACCCCGCTCGTGGCGCAACGGGTCGTCGTGCCCGGGCGCTGCCGTGGCGATCTCGCCGCGTTGACCGAGCACTACGGCGTGCGGTTCGAGCGCGGTCCGGAAGAGGTCAAGGATCTGCCGCAATTCTTCGGCCGCGAAGTGCAGCCTTTCGATCTGACGCGTTACGAGACTGAGATTTTTGCCGAGATCGTCGATGCGCCGCGCCTGGATCTGGATGGCATCGCCGCGCGTGCGCGCGACTATGCCGCGCAGGGCGCCGATGTGATCGACATCGGTTGCCTGCCCGAAACGCCGTTTCCGCATCTCGAAGACGCAGTGCGCCGGCTGAAAGCCGAGGGCTACCGTGTGAGCGTCGATTCGATGCGCAGCGAGGAACTGCTGCGCGGCGGCCGCGCAGGTTCGGATTATCTGATGAGCCTGAACCTCGATACGCTTTGGATTGCTGACGAGGTGCCGTCCACGCCGATCCTCGTCGCGCGCGAACCCGCGGACCCGGCCTCGCTCGATGCCGCCATCGACCTGCTCGCCGCA
>JBEKNG010000529.1:0-4680 GCA_049523075.1 Paraburkholderia sp. | reverse complement strand
GTTGATCGTGTAGTCAAGGTCCGGACCGTCGAAGTTGCCCTTCGGCTGACTGACATTGACGTAGCTGAGCAGGGTGCGCAGGTCGTCGATATTCAGGCCGTAGGCGGCCAGCTTTTGCGGGTCGGCCTCGACCCGGATAGCCGGCACATTGCCGCCGCTGGTGGTCACGACACCCACGCCCGACACTTCCGAAATCTTGGTGCCGAGTCGGTTATTGGCCGCGTCCTCGAGTTGCGTCAGCGACATCGACTTCGAGGTGACCGCGAGCGTCAGGATCGGCTGGTCGGCCGGGTTGACCTTGGCGTAGGTCGGCGGCGCGGGCAGGCCGGTCGGCAGGTAGCTGTTGGCCGCGTTGATGGCCTGCTGGACGTTCTGCTCGGCGACGTCGAGGTTCAGCGACAGGTCGAACTGCAGCGTGATGACCGAGGCGCCGTCCGAGCTGTACGAGGTCATCTGCTGCAAGCCGGGGATCTCGCCCAGTTGCACCTCGAGCGGCGCGGTTACCGTGGTGGCCATCACGTCCGGGCTGGCGCCCGGATAGAAGGTCTGCACCTGGATGGTCGGATAGTCTACGTTCGGTAGCGAGGAGACCGGCAGCACGCGTACCGCGACGAGGCCCACCAGCACGAGGGCGACCATCAGCAGCAGCGTCGCTACGGGTCTAAGAATAAACAGGCGGGAGATATTCATCGGCGAGTGGGTCTTCGTCTACGAAGCTGCGTCGGTGGCGGCCGCGCTGGCCCCCGAGGCGCCGCCCTGGGCTCGTCTGTGATGTGCATGGGCGCCGCTCGCGGCCCCCGCCTCCGACCCTGCCGCTGCGCCCGAGGCGGGCCTGGCTCCAGCCGCCCTGATCGGTGCGCCGTCGCTCAGCCGGTCGGTGCCGTCCGTCACCACGATGTTGCCGGCCGAGAGTCCGGACGTGATGACGGTGTTCTTGCCGTCGCTCGGTCCGAGCGTGACCTTATGCACGGAGACGGTGTTGTTGGCGTTCACGAGGTAGACATAGTCGCCGGGCGCGCCGGTCTGTACCGCCGGGGTCGGCACCAGCACGGCATTTTGCAGCGTGTCGACCAGCAGCTGGATGTTGACGAACTCGTTCGGGAACAGCGCTTCGTCGTCGTTGGGGAAAGTGGCCCGTAGGGTCACCGTGCCGGTCGCCGTCGCCATCTGGTTGCTCACCGCGTACAGCGTGCCGGTGGCGACCTGCTTCGAGTTGTCGCTGCTGTAGGCCGTGACCGGCAGGTTCGCGCCGGTGCCCATGCGTTGCAGCACGCCGGCGAGCGAGTCCTGCGGCACGGTGAATTGCACCGTGGTCGGCTTCATGGTGGTGATGACCACAATGCCGGGTGACGACGACGCGGTCACGTAGTTGCCCGGGTCGACGAGGCGCAGGCCGACGCGCCCGGAAACCGGGGCGGTGATATGGCAATAGGCCAGATCGAGGTCGAACTGCGCGATGTTCGCGAGATCCGACTTGACCGTGGCCTCGTCCTGCTGGACAAGGAACTGCTGGTCGACGAAGGTCTGCTCGGCGATCGACTTGTGCTCATTCAATTGTGTAAAGCGTGCGAGGTCGGAGCGGGCTTGGGCGAGCGACGCCTGGTCCTTCGCGAGTTGCGCCTGAGCCTGCTGCTTGTCGATCTCATACTGACGCGGATCGATCTGGGCGAGGAACTGGCCTTTCTGCACGTCCTGGCCTTCGTGATAACCAACCGCGGTCAGATAGCCGCTCAGTTGCGGCAGCACCGTGACGGTCGCGACCGGCGTCACCGTACCGAGTTCGCTCAGGGTTTCCGGCATTGAGCCGAGTGTCGCTGTGGCTGTCGTCACCACTTGCGGCGCCGCGCCCCTGGCCGGCTTCTTCTGGCGCAGCACGTGCACAACCACGACCGCAATCAGCACTAGCACTATGATCGCGAACAGGACGACCCCGCGGCGCGAGCGCTTTGGCTGCGTGGACACGGCTTCGCTCATATCTTTCTCCGAAAACTTTTATTGCTATTGACGATGATTGGTTTGACCCGGCCCAACCCGGCCGGACCGGCAAGAACTACTGACACAGCTTGACCCACCCGGTTGATGTGCCCGGTTTGGGGGTAGCAGGCCGAGGCGGGGAAGCAGGATTTGTCGCAACTGCGCAAAGTGCCACGTTTACAGCTTGTTGTCACCATTGAGCCGCTCTTTAACAAATGTTTGACGCGGCCGGCGCGATGCGCATTGCGTTGACTGGCGTTGCAGAGGCGTCATGATGACTCCTCCTGCGGCTTGCCCTCGGGTACGAACATATAGCCGCGGCCACGCACGGTCTGGATGAAGCGCGGCACGGACGGATCGGCTTCGAGGATGCGGCGCAGGCGCCACACCTGCACGTCGATGCCGCGATCCGTGCCGTCGTATTCCGGGCCGTGCAGCAATTCAAGTAGACGCTCCCGGTTGAGGGCATGGTGAGGATGATCCACGAAGATGCGCAGCAGGGCGAACACGCTGTCCGGCAGCATGATCGGCCGGCCGCGCTGGCTGAGCGTGCGCGACTGGAAGTCAAGTACAAAGCTGCCCAGGCTGAACGGCTCGCGTTGCTCCGGCGCGGCAGCCGACGGCGTTGTGCGGCGCCGCAGCACCGCCTGGATGCGGGCGAGCAGTTCGCGCGGATTGAAGGGCTTGCCAAGAAAGTCGTCCGCGCCCAGTTCGAGACCGATGATCCGGTCGACCTCGTCGGCCTTGGCGGTGAGGATGATGACCGGCAGGTCGTCGCCGGTGGCGCGCAGCTTGCGCAGCGCCGTCAGGCCATCGATATCCGACATCATCAGGTCGAGCACGATCAGATCCGGACGTTCCCGTTCGAGCCGCCGCTCGAGCGAGGCGGCATCATGCAGCACCGAGACCTCGAAGCCTGAACCGCCCAGATAGTTGCGCAGCAGGTCGCGTAGTTCGGCGTCGTCGTCGACAACCAGAATTTGGATAGCCATGCCTGCGAGTTTAATGTGCCGAGGCGGCCCCACCGACCATCGAGATCGTTGAAAGGATTGCGAGGAGTTACTAAGACCGTGCTGTGTAATCAGCGGTAACGGTTCCGCCCCCTCCGAAACATATAGCGGCGCGAAGAATGGAAATCGTAATGCTGTGAAAGTAATTAGTCAGGATTGCGACAGGCCGCGCATCGGAGAAACGCGGCCTGTGCCAAGCTGGCAGCGGCGTGGCAGCAAGCTGGCAGCGCCGTCAGAAAGACGTGCCGATCTGGAACTGGAACTTCTGATACTGGTCGCCGGCGTGCTTGACGATCGGCAAGCCGAAGTCGAGCTTGAGCGGGCCGATTGGGGAGATCCACTCGAGACCGGTACCGTAGCTGTAGCGTAAGCCGTTGGCGCCCACGCTGTTGCCTTCGGTGCCCCAGACATTACCGCCGTCGACGAAGGTGAAGACCCGCAGCGTGCGGTCGTAGCCGGTGCCCGGCAGCGGGAACGTCAGTTCAATGTTACCCACCAGCAGCTTCGAGCCGCCAATCGGGTCGCCTGTGCTCGCATCGCGCGGACCCAGCGAACTCGGCTCGTAGCCGCGCACTGAACCGATACCGCCTGCATAGTAGTTCTTGAAGATCGGATACGGCTCGCCGCCGAGGCCATTACCGTAACCGCCCTGGAAGTTCAGGCCCAGCACGAAGCCCTTCGCAAACGAGTAGTAATACTGCGCCTGCACGTCGGCCTTGTAGTAGTTGGTGCGGGCAATTGGCGTACCGTACTCGGCGTTGAACTGCGTGAAGTAACCGCGGCTCGGTACCAGTGCGCTGTCGCGATTGTCGCGCGACCAGCCTAACGTAATCGGCACGTTGTTCGACACGCGGCCGAAGGAGTTCACGTAGTCGATATAGCTTTGCGGCGTGGTCGCATCGACGTCGAGGCGGTTCTGTTCGATGCCCGTGCCGAAGTAGACCATGTCCGATTCGGAGAACGGCACCCCGAACTTGAGGTCCGCGCCAAGCGTGATGATCCGGAAGCTCGTGTCGGTCACGTTCGAGTAGTAGAGCGGTTCGCTGGTACGGTAGTAGACGTCGGTAATCCGCTTGATGCCGTCCACCGTGAAGTACGGGTCGACCTGCGTCACCGTCAACGTACGGAACGTCGTCGCCGTGTTGACGTTCACCGCGAGGCTCGTGCCCGAACCGAACACGTTGTCCTGCGACACGCCCGCCGAAATGATCGGACCTTCGCCCGAACCGTAGCCCAGACCCAGCGTCACCGAACCGGTCGGCTTTTCCGTCACCTTGACGTCGATGTCGACTTCGTCGGTCGTGCCTACGACGGGCACCGTCGTCACATCGACGTCGGTGAAGTAGCCGAGACGGTTGATCCGGTCTTTCGACAGTGCAAGGCGACTGGAGTCGAACCACGAACTCTCGAGCTGGCGCATTTCACGGCGGATCACTTCGTCGCGCGTGCGTGTGTTGCCCACGATGTTGATGGTTCGCACGTACACCCGGCGGCTCGGGTCGACCTGCAGCGTCAGGTCGACCGTGTGGCGTTGCTGGTCGATCTGCGGCTGCGCGTTTACCGTGGCAAATGCGTAGCCGTATTCACCGAGCTTGTCGACCACCGCCTTGGTGGCGGCTTTCAGCTTGGCCGCCGAGAAGCGGTCGCCCGGTTTGATCTTGACCAGCTTCTGGAGCTCTGGCCCGCGGTCCAGCAG
>JBEKNG010000528.1:0-4691 GCA_049523075.1 Paraburkholderia sp. | reverse complement strand
GGTGGTCTGGTGCTTGGCGCGTGCTTCCAGCCACTTGCCGAAGCGCACCAGCGTGATCACCACCGCCGACGCCTCGAAGTACAGATGCATCGGGTCGCCCGGATGCATGACGAGCTCGTAGACGCTGATGCCATACGCCGCCGAGGTGCCGAGTGCGACCAGCAGATCCATGTTGCCCGCGCCGGCCCGCACGGCACGGTACGCCGCCTTGTAGAAGCGCGCGCCGAACGCGACCTGCACGAGCGTGGCGAGCCCGAACTGCAGCCATGGCGGCACCATTTCGCTCACGCCGTGTGAGCCGAAAGCGCTGCCGAAGCCTTCGCTGACCATCGGCAACACGAGCGGCAGCGTCAGCAGCGCGCAGATCACGACGGCGGCGAGCTCGCGGCGGGTCTGGTGTCGGAGTTGCTCCGCACCGGATGGCGCGGCAGCCGCCGCGGCCTCGGCGACGATCGGCGTCGCCTGATAGCCAGCCTTGGTCACCGCCGCAACGAGCGCGTCGACGCCGGTGGCCGCATCGATGAGGTTAACGGTCGCCTTTTCGGTCGCAAGATTGACGGACACACTGCCGACGCCGGGAAGCTTCGCCAGCGCTTTTTCGACGCGCATGGCGCACGAGGCACACGTCATCCCGCTGATATCGAGTTCGGCGCTCGCTTGCGCCACCCGTTCGGGAGTGGAAAGATCGGTCATGGTGATATTGGCTCATGGCGGCGTGAGGCCGCATCGTGAGTCGAGTATTCACCTTCCCATGATGGGAAGGTCAAGGAGCTTTGTCAGAAGCCGCAGGGAACTCTCACGATCCAACCCCAGCCCAGCTAGGGCCAGAACGCGCACAACGCCCGTCATGCGTAACATGCGTGTTCAAAACGCCCGCTCAAAACGCCGGCGGCGCATTCAACATCGCCTCGGCGACGGCCTCCTGAGCCTCGCTGCCTCCGGCCAGCAATCCCTCCGCTGCGCCGCGGCGGTCGCGAGCTTCCTTGTTCTGGCTCAGCTTCCATTTGCCGACCAGCCGTGTCACTTCGATCTCAATGCCAACGATCGCCCCCAGCATCTGCGAAATAAAGTCGGCCGGCGCATCGCCCATCTTCCACGGCTTCGGTTCATTGGCCTCCATCTTGCGGGTGAGGCGCGCGACGAGGCCGCGCAAGAATGTTTCGTCGTCGTGCACGACGATCTTGCCGTGCGCGTGAACCACCATGTAGTTGTACGTCGGAACCTGACGGTGCGTCTCATGCTTGCTCGGATACCAGGTCGGCGAAATATAGGCCGCCGGCCCCTGGAAGATCACGAGCGTGTCCGGATTCTCTGCCACTTCTTGCCACACCGGATTGGCACGCGCGACATGAGCCCGCAACGTGCCAAGCGACCCTTCGCCCGCGGCGAATTCACAAGGTAAATGATTCGCGTCGAGACCGTTGGGGCCGGTTGTGACTAGCGTTCCGAACGACTGGTCGACGATCAGTTGATGAAGAACCTCGGGACGGTTCTCTTCGAAATGTGCTGGGACGTACATGGGGCGCTCCGGGTGCGAGAGGGCGGCTAGTTGTGCAAAAGGTGCGTTTGTGTCTTTGCGCTTGCTAGCTGTCAAGGATACGATACAACCCGTTGTTGTCGGGATCGAGATACGCGGCACGTTCGCGGTGGGCTTGGGAACCACGCGGGCAGAGCCGCTGCTGACCGACGCACCTCCCTGGACCGAACGTTCTGCCCTCTGAACGAATGATAAAAAATCGCCGAGAACTGTTTTCGCTTCATTGGACCTGCGCATCGTTCGCAGGGCTCACATTCCTCGCCGGCTGCGCCTCGACAGCCATCTATGCACCCAGGCCAACCGGCTGGATCAAGGACGAGGTGGCCGATTCCTACGTGTTCGGCTACCCGCTCGTACTGATGGAAGCCGCGCGCGACGCCGCTGTCGGCACCGATCCGGGCCAGGCGCCCCTCAATACCTTGCGTCACGCGCAGGCGCTGCCGCCGGTTGGCTCGGCCAATCCGCCTACACCGAGTCTCGACACGTTCGATTCGAGCGCCTGGCTCGACCTTGGCGCGGAGCCGGTCATCCTTTCGCTGCCCGATTCGCACGGCCGTTACGTCGATGCGCGTGCACTCGACATGTGGACCAACGTGGTCTGGTCGACCAGCGCGCAAACTGGACCGCGTGCCAACGGTATCAAGGAGCAGGCGGTGGCCTTCGTCGGCCCCGGTTGGCAGGGCGACTTGCCGAAGAATGTTAATCGCGTCGACGTGCCGACCCGCAATGCGTGGGTGACGGTGCGGGTCCAGTCGAACGGTGGGCGTGATGTGACGTCAATCCGCAAACTGCAGCGCGGCCTTCGCCTGGTACCGCTGAGTGTCTACACGAGCGATGCGCGCGCAGCGTCGATCGCGCCGGGCGGCAACGCAGCGGCTGCTGCAGCATTGGCGGCATCCGGCTCGCCGGCCGCGCAGGTAGCCGCGCTCAGCGCAGGCGGCTTTTTCAGCCGGCTTGCGGAGGGACTGCAGGACAACCCGCCGGTGCCGGACGATCCCCACGCCTTGAAGATCCTGGCTGACCTCGGCGTGAAACCGGGCGAGCCGGTCAAACTGCCGGACGCCAGCGAAGCGATCACCGCAGGCCTCGCCGATGGCCGCGAGCGTGTGGCTACGCCGCCGCCCAATCTGTTGAGCGTCAATGGCTGGAGCTGGTTCGGCGACGGTGTCGGCAACTTTGGGCCTGACTACGCGCTGCGTGCCTATGCCGCGTATGCGCAGCCGGGCATCGGCACGAAGGACGACGAAGTACGCGCCACAGTGACGCTGGATAGCGAGGGCCACGCGCTGAATGGTGCGAACCGTTACTTGATCCATTTCGCACCGAACCAGTTGCCGCCGGTACGGGGTTTCTGGACCCTCACCGCTTACACGAAGGAAGGCGCGCTCGGCGAAAGTGCACCGGCGCGGCTTGCCGTAGGCGACCGCAATGGTGCGCGCCGTAATCGTGACGGTTCGCTGGACGTGGTGGTGTCGTCGGCTCGAGTGCGGGCGGCGAACTGGCTGCCGGCGCCGCGTACCGACCTCCAGGTCGTGCTGCGCCTCTATGCGCCGAAGCCGCAAGCCACTGACGGCAGCTGGCAACCGCCGGCGGTTGTGCGTCAATGATGCATGGGTGCGCCGCGTCTATGCGGTGCACATTTTCTGACTGGCGGTGACTGGCGGGCGCAACACCTGTCAGGCAATTGTTTCCGAACCCGAAACGCAGGTTCGCGGCATTGCAGCGAGTGTCACAAACGCGTGGCTCCGCGCGTTTCACACCAGGTTCATGCACTTCGGGTGATTGTTTGCTTTCGGCTTACATTTCTATGCCGTACACGCCTCAAGACATATACTTGCCCGAGGCGGGACCTTAGCAATCGCGGCGGGCTTGCCGCCGCATCACCCATGACCGAGCATGGCAAGCCTCAATAAAGCTACCCTGACATCCTCTCTGCAGGCCGTGCGCGGAGTCGCGCACGCACGTCCTACACGTCGTATTGTGATCGGCCTGCTGATCTTCCTCATAGTGTTCGGTCTGCTTGGCTTTTTCGCGGCGCCGCCGTTGATTCGCCATATTGCCGAGCAACAGCTCAGCAAACAGCTCGACCGGCCCGCTACGATCGGCCGTATCGCGCTCAATCCCTACACGCTCAGGTTCGAAGCCGATCGCATTCATATCGGCGGGCGCGGCGGGGAGGGGGATTTCGTCGATATCTCCCGGCTGATCTTGCAGCCGTCGTGGAGCTCGGTGTTTCGCGGCGCGCCGATTGTCGACGAAGTGCAGGTCGACTCGCCGCGCTTCAACATCATCCGCTACGACGCGCAGCGCTTCAATTTCACTGACCTGATCGAGAAGTTCGCGAAGCAGCCGTCCAAGCCGGATAGCAAGCCCACCTTGTTTTCGGTATCGAACATCCGGCTCGAAAACGGTCAGATTACCTTCGACGATCGCCTGCTCGGCGTGAAGCACGTAATCGACCAGTGGAAGCTCGGCATTCCGTTTATCGCCACGTTGCCCTCGAAGACCGATATCTTCGTCGAACCGCTGTTGCGCGCGCGCATCGACGGCAGCCCGCTCGCCATCGACGGCAAGACCAAGCCGTTTGCCGCGTCGCGCGAGTCGGACGTGTCGCTGCGTTTCGATGGGCTCGATGTGCCGCACATCCTGTCGTACGCGCCGGCGAAGCTGCCGGTGACGGTGCAGACGGGTAAGCTGTCGACGGACCTGAAGCTCAATTTCGTCATGTCCGACGACGCGCCGTCGTTGCGCGTGACGGGAACCGTCGATCTGAACGATGTCGACGTGCTCGACGAAAACAAACAGCCGTTCTTTGCGGCGCACGCGTTGCATGTCGCGGCGGCGACGCTCGAACCGTTGAGGAGTGTGTATCACTTCGACGATATCCGCATCGACACACCCACCGTCAATCTGGCACGCGACAAGGACGGCGTGTTGAGCGTCGAGCGCACGTTTGCGCCGGCGGCAGCGCCGGCATCGGCAACTGGGGCGGCAACCGCAACTGCAGCGGCAAGTGCAAGTGCAGCGGCAAGTGCAAGTGCAGCTTCATCCGCCGCGAGTGCTGCACCAGGTGCCGCGAGCGCGCCCGAGGGAGCGTCGGCGGCGTCCGGCACGGCGGCGAAGCCCCCGGCGCCGCTCGATCTGGCGATCAAAC
>JBEKNG010000527.1:0-4698 GCA_049523075.1 Paraburkholderia sp. | reverse complement strand
GCTGGCATAGTTGGTGCTGCTTTTTTCGGCACCTCCCGTCGCGCGACACGCTGCCTACCTCTGAAGCCATGCACACTCTCCTGAGCACCCGTCTGACCCGCGCTGCCCTCAAGGCAGCGCGTCCCGCGCGCCGCCACATCGTGCGCGCGCTGCGCCATCACGCAACCCGTACCCGCGCACTCGCCGGACAATGGCGCGACGCCAGACCGGTGGACGGCATTCGCACCTGGTTCCAGACGTTCTTCATCGCGCTGCGCACGCAAGCCGGCTCACGCCGTTTTTCGCTGCGCACACTACTGCGCAAGCCGACTCCGTTGCGCGCGCTGCCTGCACCACGCGTCGCGGCGCCGCGCAGCACGAGCCGCCGCCCGCGTCGGATGTCATTTAGCAGTGAAGGGTGGTTCGGCTTCGCGAGTCACTAACGGCGCACCTGGCAGGTCGAATTGTGCAGTGATATGCACGCGCATGACTACGTGCGCGATCCGGATTCCTGCCGCAGGCGCCGCTTCTGACGGACACAAAAAACCCCGCGCGGCTTAACGCCGGCGGGGTTTTCTGTTGAAGCGGTACAGCGTGCTTCAGGCGAGTACTTGCTTAAGCCAGCGCAGCCACCGGTTCCGTACCTGCGGCTTCCGCGAGGGTCAGCGCCTTATCCGTCGCTTCCCACGTGAATTCCGGCTCTTCACGGCCGAAGTGGCCGTAAGCAGCGCTCTTCTCGTAAATCGGACGCAGCAGATCCAGCATCTGGATGATGCCCTTCGGACGCAGGTCGAAGTGTTCCTGAACGAGGCGCGTGATCGTTGCATCCGACACGCGGCCCGTGCCGAACGTGTTGACCATCACCGATGTCGGCTGAGCCACGCCGATCGCATACGACACCTGAATCAGGCAGCGCGACGCCAAACCGGCAGCCACGATGTTCTTCGCAACATAACGGCCAGCATAAGCGGCAGAACGGTCGACCTTCGACGGATCCTTGCCCGAGAACGCGCCGCCGCCGTGCGGCGCAGCGCCACCGTACGTGTCGACAATGATCTTGCGACCTGTCAGGCCGCAGTCGCCTTGCGGGCCGCCAATCACGAACCGGCCGGTAGGGTTGACCAGGAACTTAATGTCGCCCTTGATCAGTTCAGCCGGCAGCGTCGGCTTGATGACTTCTTCGATCACGGCTTCGCGCAGTGTGGACAGCTCGATGTCCGGCGAATGCTGCGTGGACAGCACGACCGTGTCGATTGCATGCGGCTTGCCGTCGACGTAGCGCACCGTGACCTGCGACTTTGCATCCGGACGCAGCCACGGCAGACGGCCGTCGCGGCGCAGGTTAGCTTGACGCTCAACCAGACGGTGCGACAGGTGGATCGGCAGCGGCATCAGTTCCGGCGTTTCTTCGCACGCATAGCCAAACATCAGACCCTGGTCGCCAGCGCCTTGATCGAGGTTATTGTCGTGCGCACGATCCACGCCCTGAGCGATGTCCGGCGACTGCTTGTCGTACGCGACGAGCACCGCGCAGCCGCGGTAGTCAATGCCGTAGTCAGTGTTGTCGTAGCCGATGCGCTTGATCGTATTGCGTGCGACCTGGATGTAGTCGACGTTCGCGGTGGTGGTAATTTCGCCGGCCAGCACGACGAGACCCGTGTTGCATAGGGTTTCAGCGGCAACACGCGAATATTTATCCTGGGCCAGGATGGCGTCGAGAATCGCGTCCGAGATTTGGTCCGCGACCTTGTCCGGATGGCCTTCGGAAACGGATTCTGAGGTGAAGAGATAGTCGTTTGCCACGTTGCAGACTCCTGTTATGTGGTTACGGTTGAGTTTCACGTAGCCAGCTTCGGAGGCCTGAAGCGGCGACGCTTTAGCGGATTTCCTGACCGACGGGCGCGTATCGCGTGGATCGCACCTGCCAGCTTCGCCCCGCAAGTTGTCTATTAACTCGGCGAAGCCCTTATTATAGCGACTTCCTACATTTGTCACAGAGTATCCACGCGTGTTGTATTTCGACTCGTTTGCCGTTTTCTTGAGCGTAGTGTCGGCTGGCGCACACTGCGGAGCCGCCGCATGCTGAGCCGACTGGGAGCAAAACTCGCCATCGGACTGCTGAAACTGTTTGCGCTTTTGCCCTACGGTCTCATCGCCCGTATCGGCGACGGCCTCGGCTGGCTGCTCTATCAGGTCCCCAGCCGCCGCAAGCGCATCGTCCATATCAACCTGAAGCTGTGCTTCCCCGAATGGAACGACGAGCGCCGTGAAGACGTCGCACAGAAGCATTTCCGGCACGCCATCCGCAGCTATCTGGAGCGCAGCGTCCAGTGGTTCGGCTCCGCAAAGAAGCTCGAAAAGCTGATCCAGCTCGATAGCGCGATCGATCTCACCGATCCCAATCTGCCGCCCACGCTGTTTCTCGGCTTCCACTTTGTCGGTATCGAGGCGGGTTCGATCTTCCTCAACTACTCCTTGAAGCGCCAGTGCGGCTCGCTGTATCAGCCAATGTCGAATCCAGAACTCGAAGAAATCGCCAAAGCGGCACGCGCCCGTTTTGGCGCGGACATGGCAAGCCGCGCCGACAGCGCCCGCATCGTGCTGCGCTGGCTGCGCGACAGGAAACCGGTGATGCTCGGCGCCGATATGGACTACGGCATGCGTAATTCCACCTTCGTGCCGTTCTTCGGCGTGCCGACCTGCACACTGACCGCCGTCGGACGGCTAGCCAAGGTCGGGCAGGCGCAGGTGGTGCCGTTCATCGGCGAGGTACTGCCAAACTACAAGGGCTACCGCCTCAAGGTATTCAAGCCATGGGACAACTACCCCACCGGCGACGACGAGGCCGACGCGCGCCGCATGAACGCCTTCCTGGAAGAACAGATTCCCCTGATGCCGGAACAGTACTATTGGGTGCACAAGCGCTTCAAGACGCGGCCGCCGGGCGAGCCCAGCGTGTATTGATGAAGCCTGAGAGGTGCGCAAGAGCAGTATCGAGCCCCGAATAATCCGGGATCGCGATGCAATAAAAACGACCTTCGGCGCACCTCTGCGTGCGTCCCTTACAATAGCGACATGAGACTGAAATTCACCAAGATGCACGGCGCGGGTAACGACTTTGTCGTACTCGACGGCTTTACGCAGCCGCTCAACCTGAGTGCTGGGCAAGTACGCGCGCTCGCCGACCGGCACTTCGGCATCGGCGCGGATCAGCTCCTGCTGGTCGAAAAGCCCACCGTCGAGGGCGTGGATTTCAGGTACCGCATTTTCAATTGCGACGGCGGCGAGGTCGAGCATTGCGGCAACGGCGCGCGCTGCTTCGTCAAGTTCGTGCGCGACACGCACCTGACCGACAAGCGCAGCGTGCGTGTCCAGGTGCAGAACGGCGTCATCACGCTGACCATGCGGGACAACGGCGAAGTCACTGTGGATATGGGCGTGCCCGTGTTCGAATCGGCCCGCGTACCGTTTGACCACAGCGGCCTCGACGGCCGCCATGAGGGCGACGACACGCTCTGGCCGCTCGAGGTGAACGGCGCCACGCGCTGGATCTCGGTGGTCTCGATGGGCAATCCGCACGCCGTGCAGGTCGTCGACGACGTCGAAGCCTTTCCGGTACTCGTCGACGGCCCGGTCATCGAGCTGCATCCGCGCTTTGTGCAACGGGTGAACGCCGGCTTCATGCAGATCGTCACGCGCAACGAGATCAAACTGCGCGTCTACGAGCGCGGCGCCGGTGAGACGCTGGCATGCGGCACGGGCGCCTGCGCGGCGGTCGCAGCCGGAATCCGCCGCGGACTGCTCGATTCGCCGGTGAAGGTGCACACCCATGGCGGCGCGCTGACGATTTCCTGGAATGGCGAACACGATAATGCGCCGCTCCTGATGGCCGGCCCCGCTGCGACCGTCTTCGAAGGTGAAATCGAACTGGCCGACTGAACGGCCTGACGCCTGGCCCGCTGTTTGGCCCGTACCTGACCAGACAAATGGCAGACTGACCCCATTGACCGATGCGCCCGCGTGAGGGCGTAGTCCTTTAGCCGAAATCATGAACGATCGCGAAGTCGCTGAATACCTGCTCGCCAACCCCGAATTCTTCGCGGAACACGCGGAAATGCTTGCGACCGTCAAGCTCGCGAATCCCCACGGTAAATCCGCAGTCTCGTTGCAGGAACGGCAGATGGAAATGCTGCGCGAGAAGAACAAGCATCTGGAACGACGCCTCGCCGAACTGCTGCGCTATGGGCACGAGAACGACAGTATTGCGTCGAAGTTCAGCCGCTGGACCACGCGCGTGATGGCCGAGCGCGATCCGTACGCGCTGCCGCGCACGATCGCCAACAACCTGTGCGATGTGTTCGACGTGCCGCAGGCGGCGTTGCGCGTGTGGGATGTCGCCGAGCCGTACACCCAGGCCGACTTCGCGCGTCACGTAGGGGAGGAAGTGCGCATCTTCGCGAACAGCCTCGCCACGCCGTATTGCGGCGCCAATTCGGGCTTCGAAGCGGCCCAGTGGCTCGTGCCGGCAGTGACGTCCGTGCCCGCCGAAGGGGCCGAGCCGCAGGAAGGCGGGCATGCAACGGAATCGATCGCGCTTCTCGCGCTACGCGACCCCGAGGGCAAGGAAGACGCGCCGACCTTCGGCTTGCTGGTGATGGGCTCGTCCGACCCGCGGCGCTTCCACGACGGCATGGCGACCGACTTCCTGACGCAGATCGG
>JBEKNG010000526.1:0-4705 GCA_049523075.1 Paraburkholderia sp. | reverse complement strand
GTAAAGTCCTGGCGCGAAGGCGCGGCCGAGTTCGGCGAGCGAGTGCGTCTGACCGATCACGTGCTTCGCACGCGTGCCGTACGCGCGCGCATAGCGGTGCGCGAGATCCGCGGGCAGCCAGGGGTATTGCTGCTTGAACTGCGTCAGGAAGCGTTCGAAATTCGCTTGCGGAATATCGCCACCGGGCAGCGGTGCACCGGCAGTCCAGGCCGGAGCCGGGTGGTGCAGGGCGCGGCCGAGTTCATCGACGGCTTCTTCGGCAAGCTTGCGAAAGGTCGTGATCTTACCGCCGAATACCGACAGCAGTGGGGCTTCGCCGGCGGGCGCATTGAGTTCGAGGCGGTAGTCGCGCGTGACGGCCGAAGGGTTATCCGCGCCTTCTTCCTCGAGCAGCGGACGCACGCCCGAATAGGTCCAGCGCACGTCGGCCGGCGTGATCTGCTGCTTGAAATAGCGGTTGATCGAGTCGCACAGATACTGCGTCTCGTCAGCATTGATCGCCACCTTTGCGGGGTCGCCGCGGTATTCGATGTCCGTCGTGCCGATCAGCGTGTAGTCGTGCTCGTACGGGATCGCGAAGATGATCCGCTTGTCCGGATTCTGGAAGATGTAGGCGTGATCGTGTTCGAACAGCCGCCGCGTGACGATATGGCTGCCCTTGACGAGCCGCACGCTATGGTTCGCGTCGCGACCCAGCGCGCCGTGCAGTAATTCGCCCACCCACGGGCCGGCCGCGTTCGCAATCGAACCAGCGCGCACATCGAGTTGCGTGCCGTCAGCACGGCGCAACTGCGCGTGCCATTCGCCCCCGTCGCGCACCGCGTTGACCAGCTTGGTGCGCGTGAGCACGGTCGCGCCGTGTTCCTCTGCGTCGAGCGCATTCAGCACGACCAACCGGGCGTCGTTGACCCAGCCATCGGAATAGACAAAGCCGCGCTTGATCGATTCGATCAGCGGTGCGCCTGCCGGATGGCGGCGCATGTCGATGCCGCGCGAGGCCGGCAGCAGCTCGCGGCGGGCGAGGTGATCGTAGAGGAACAGACCCGCGCGGATCAACCAGGCGGGCCGCAGGTTCGGCATGTGGGGCATCACGAAGCGCAGCGGCCACATGATGTGCGGCGCCGCCCGCAGCAGCGTTTCGCGTTCCTGCAGGGCCTTGCGCACGAGCCCGAACTCCCGGTACTCGAGGTAGCGCAGGCCGCCATGGATCAGTTTCGTGCTGGCCGACGACGTATGCGCCGCCAGATCGTCCTGTTCGCAGAGCAACACGGACAGGCCGCGCCCCGCGGCGTCGCGTGCGATGCCGGCGCCGTTGATCCCGCCGCCCACGACGAGCAAATCGTATCTCGAGCCTTGCGTCACCTGCTTTGTCCCTTGCGTCGCGTAAAGAAAACGTATTGAACCGTCATTGTTCGTTTTCGAACTTTAATGAACAAAATCGAAAAGGTAAAGTTCGACTTGTATGTGCATACGTTCCAAGGTGTAGCGCAACGGGCCGTCACCGACGATACTCATAGCAATAGCCATATCGAGGTGAACCATGCGGGGACTTTGGGTAATCGGCGCCGCCGCGCTGCTGGCGGGGTGCGTGAGCACGCCGAGTCTGAGCGGCAGTGTGGGCGCGCCGTCGTTCGTAGCATTGCAGCAGATGTGCAGCGCGGCGCCGGTGGATTACGGCAATGAGGCGCAGTCGGTCTATACGACCTTCTTCGATGCGTACATTGCCAGCCGGCGCGGCAAGGTCTCGACGGCCGATTACTGTGCGTTCCAGACCTCAATCGCGCAGCACTACTCGACCCTCGGCACCAGCAGCGATCCGCAGGCGCGGAATCAGTGGGCGGCGTATTTTCTTGACCAGCGGGCCAGAGCGCTGAGTTGGCGCGCGGCGGTTGATCCGACCTTGCGCAGCGGTTAAGAGCAGGTGAGTGTTACTTCAACGCCGTCTGAGCCAGCGCGCCGCGCCACAGCATCGAGCGAAGCTGGGCGAACACGGCCTCACGGGTCGGCGCCCGATTCGCATCATCTTGCGGCGCGAGCTGTTGCCCCTCGGGCAGCGGTAATTGGTTAGCGAGTGCCAACATGGCAAAACCATGCAGGCTGGCCCAGTAAGCGTAGGCAATCAGCCGCGGATCCCCTTCGAGACGGCCAGCCGTGACGAGCGGCTCGAAGTGCGCCCCTAGCAGGCGCCACGCGCGTTGCGAGGCGGCGGCGAGCTGCGGGTGCGCGGCGTCATCCGGTTGTGCCACATCGAACATCAAACGGTACGCGTGGGGTTCATCAAGGGCGAACGAGACGTAGGCGTCGCTCAGCGCCATCCCCTTGTTGGCAGATTCAGCCGCGAGCGCGGCCGCTTCGAGACATTGCGCAAAGCGGTTGAACGCCGCGGCACGCACCGTCGCCAGGATCTCGTCCTTGTCGCGAAAATACCGGTAGGGCGTCATGGCGCTGCAGCCCAATTCCTTGGCCAACTCCCGCATCGTGACGCCTTGCGCGCCGCGCGTGGCGAACGCGTGCTCGGCGACGCCGCGCATGGCTTCGCGGAACTGCTGAACGTCTTCGTCAGAGAGTGTCTTTGGCATGCCGGATGGCGCGTAGGTCCATCGTGTCAATTTACTGCGTAAATCAACCGGCCACAACAAAATAGGGATGAAATCGGACTGCGGGATGGTTTGATCGATGCGGCGGGCACCGGCCGAAGGCGCGCTTCGTCCAGGCGGACAAGCGCGCTGTTGATCATTTGGCTGGTGTCATGCGCCGGACGTATGTCGACGCACTAGGAAAGACGCTTGATAGCCCGGAGTGCTGTATTGCCAATGTCCGTGACACGCCATTGCTTGAGGCCTGAGGCGAGCTTTTCGAGTTGAACCAGCTGTCGTTCAAACAGCAAATCCAGCTCCTCTCGATCCATATCGACCTGATTGGGAGCGTCTTTTACGAGCAACAGCGTGGCGAATTCATGCGGACTCAGCATCGTTCTCTCCATGTCAAACTTTGCGCGGACTGCCTCGTGGGCGGCTGGCCAGCGGGGCGGCAGGCACAGCGCGATCCGCGACAGGATCAGGCGGGAGTGACAACTATTCGGACCGGCGCGCAGTGAAAATGGCGTCGGGGAACTGGAGTGTAGTCAACCGCACACTGAATCCCAAATCGGCCCCAGAAAATTTTCCATTTGACAATTGGACCCTGCAGCGGCGGTCCGGATCGGCGGGCAAATTCTTGATTTCACTTGAAGTTTTGCGTGCAGTGCAGCAAAGGCATGGTGCGCCGCTGTGGCGCGCAGTGGCGTTTTTCGGCTGGCGGATTCGGTCAGCGGCGAGCGGCAACGGGTTGCTGATCAATGACCGAGGATCGAAGGCGGTCGGCGGCCTGCGACGGGTTGCTGATCAGTGGCCGAGGATTGCAGGCGGCCGGCGCCGTAACGAAGGTCGCGCGCCCCGCTGCGGTCAACCAGCCCCGTCATTCCGCGATATAGACCTGCGTATCGGCCGCTGCCAGCGTTTCGGCCATGTCGGCGGGCGGCGCGGCGTCGGTGAATAGCGCGTCGATCTGGTTCAAATGGCCTTGGCGGACCAGTGCCGGCCGGCCGAACTTCGAATGATCCGCGGCGAGGAACACTGTGCGCGCGTGCTCGATGATCGCCTCGGCGACCCGCACCTCACGGGTGTCGAAGTCGCGCAGCGTGCCGTCGGTTTCGATGCTGGAGGTGCCGATGATCGCGAAATCCACCTTGAACTGGCGGATGAAATCGATCGCCAGTTCGCCGACGATCCCCTTGTCCCACGGCCGCACAATGCCGCCCGTCACCAGCACCTCGCAGTCCGGATAACCGCTCATCATGCTGGCGACGTTCAGGTTGTTGGTGATCACGCGCAGTCCGCGATGGCGGTTCAGCGCGCGCGCCACTTCCTCGGTGGTGGTGCCCAGATTGATGAAAAGCGACGCCTGATCGGGGATATGCGTGGCCACGAGCGTCGCGATGCGCCGCTTTTCATCATGGAACATGCGTTGCCGCGCGGTGTACGAGACGTTCTCGGAACTGGTAGGCAGGCTGGCACCACCGTGGTAGCGGCGCAGGAGGTTCATGTCTGCCAGCCAGTTGACGTCGCGGCGTATCGTTTGCGGCGTGACGTCGAAGTGAGCAGCCAGGTCGTCCACGGTCACGAAGCCGTCGCGTTGCACCCACTCGAGCAGTTCCTGTTGACGTGCGTTGAGGGTCAGGCGGGGGTCTCGGGTCATGTGTCTCGGGTCAAGTGATTGCGCCGGCGCCGGGTGCGGCGGCCAGCGCCAGGAACGAGCGATGTTTTCGGTGAGCTATTGTAAGACCAACTGGCAGGTTGTCCGCCGACGCACGCAACGCGCTTAAGCTCGCCTTCGACCCGCACCCGAACCCAACCGACCTATTCAGGAATTTTGTGCATTTATTCATTTGATAAATGAATTTGTTTTTTTGGACAGTTCGCGCTGCAATCGAAGGTTCGTTCCGTGATGGTTTTCTAATGGTTCCGGCGGATGCATTGTGCCGGGCCGCGCTTTCCGAGAGTTCCCGACATGACCCGCTTCAACTGGCAAAACCCTTATCCAACACCGCGCCTGCCGGTCTTCGCACGCAACATCGTTTCGACTTCGCACCCGCTCGCGGCCCAGGCCGGCTTGCGCATGCTGTGGAAGGGCGGCAATGCAGTCGACGCGGCGATCGCGGCGGCAG
>JBEKNG010000525.1:0-4706 GCA_049523075.1 Paraburkholderia sp. | reverse complement strand
CTCGCCAGGATCAACAAGCATGTCGGCGAAGTACTCGGCAACCGTGAAGCACTCTCTGGCCTGTCGCCTGCTGAGTTCGTCAACGATCGCTTCGGTCTGCCAACCGTGCGCGACATTCTGGCCGAGCTCGAAAAGCCGGGCCGCGACCCGCGCCCCGAGTTCAAGACCGCCACCTTCCGCGAGGGTGTGGAGAAGGTCTCCGACCTGTCGCCGGGCATGGTGCTCGAAGGCGTCGTGACCAACGTAGCGGCTTTTGGTGCGTTCATCGATATCGGCGTGCACCAGGACGGTCTGGTCCACGTGTCGGCGATGTCGACGAAGTTCATCAAAGACCCGCACGAGGTTGTCAAGGCCGGTCAGATCGTCAAGGTCAAGGTGCTCGAAGTGGACGTGAAGCGTCAGCGCATTTCACTGACCATGCGTCTGGCGGACGAGTTCGGCGCGGCCGGTGCAGCAGGTTCAGCGCCGCGCAGCGGCGGCCAGCAGGACCGTGGCGCGGGCCGGCCAGGTGGTAATGGACGCGGCACGCCGCAACGCTCGCGTGAGCCGGAACCGGCAGGCGCGATGGCTGCCGCGTTCGCCAAACTCAAGCGTTAAGGCTGCGCGGCCGGTCCGACGCGCCGCAAGAGCCACGCAACAAAAAGCCCACGCAGTCGAGAACTGCGTGGGCTTTTTATCGTCCGCCCCGCGGCACGGACAAGACGGACAAGACGGACAAGACGGACAAGCTCGACAACGGCCGACAACCAACCTCAAATCTCGATCTTGGTCCCCAACTCCACGACCCGATTAGCCGGAATGCTGAAGAAGTCGGTCGGCTTGGCCGCGTTCTGATGCATCCACGCAAACACCCGCTCGCGCCACACGGACATGCCAGGCAACTGCGTCGGCACCACCGTCTCGCGCGCGAGGAAGAACGACGTGTCCATCAATTCGAAGGTCATGTCGTGCGAGCGGCCCACATCGGTCAGCACCGCCTTCACATCGGGCGTCTCATTGAACCCGTACGCGGCCTTCACCAGAAACAGGCCACCGCCGATTTCTTTCACTGTGACGCGGTCTGCGTCATTCACATAGGGAATGTCGAGCGTCGAGAAGGTCAGGAAAATGGTGCGCTCGTGCAGCACCTTGTTGTGCTTCAGATTGTGCAGCAGACTCACCGGCACGAGCGTATCGCTGCCGGTCAGATAGATCGCCGTGCCCGACACACGATGCGGCGGGTGGGCCAGCAGTCCCTGCAGGAACGGCATCAACGGAATACCGTCGGCGGCCGTGCGCTCCTTGACGATCATCCTGCCCTTGAACCAGGTCATCAGCAGGAAGAACAGCAGCGCGCCGATACCGAGCGGCAGCCAGCCGCCCTCCTCGACCTTCAGCAGGTTGGCGCCGAAGAACCCGAGATCGACTACCATCAGGCCGCCGATGATCAGCCCGACCAACAGCTTGTTCCACTTCCACACGTTCACCATCACCACACAGGCCAGTATCGTGGTGATCACCATGGTGGCCGTCACCGCGATACCATAGGCCGCCGCGAGGTTGTCCGAGCTCTTGAACGCCACCACGATGCACAGGATGATGAACAGCAGCAGCCAGTTCACCACCGGTACGTAGATCTGCCCAATCGCCAGATCCGAGGTATGCAGGATCTTCATGCGCGGCACGTAGCCGAGCTGGATCGCCTGGCTCGTCAGCGAGTAAGCGCCGGAAATCACCGCCTGCGACGCGATCACGGTCGCCACCGTCGACAGCACGACGAGCGGAAGCAGCGCCCAGTCAGGCGCGAGCAGGAAGAACGGGTTTTCGATGGCCCTCGGGTCGTGCATCAGCAACGCGCCTTGCCCAAAGTAGTTCATCACCAGCGACGGCATCACGAGCGCGTACCAGGCCACCCGGATTGGCCTGGCGCCGAAGTGGCCCATGTCGGCGTACAAGGCCTCCGCACCGGTCAGCACCAGCACCACCGAACCGAGCACGACATACGCCTGCAGCACGTGCGCCGCCATGAACGAATAAGCGTAGTACGGATTGAGCGCGCGAATCACGTTGGGTGACTGCACGATATGAGCAAGACCGAGCAGCCCGATCACCACGAACCAGATCACCATGATCGGTCCGAACAGACGCCCGACCAGCGCGGTGCCGTGCCGCTGGATCCAGAACAGCAAGATGAGAATAATGATAGTCAGCGGCAGCACCAGATGCGACAGATGGGGCGCCGCGATAGCCAGCCCTTCGACTGCGGAGATCACCGAGATGGCCGGCGTAATCACAGCGTCGCCGTAGAACATGCAGGCGCCGAAGATGCCCAGCATCATCAGCAAACCCGCCAGCTTCTTCTTCGGATCCACCGAGCGCAGGGCAAGCGCCATCAGCGCGAGGACACCGCCCTCGCCGTTATTGTCGGCGCGCATCACGAACATTACGTACTTGACGCTGACGACGATCACGATTGCCCAGAACAGCAGCGAGATCACGCCCAGGATGGACTGCTCCGTCAGCGGGATACCATGCGCCGGGCTAAACGCCTCTTTCAGCGAATACAACGGGCTCGTGCCGATATCACCGAACACCACTCCGATCGCAGCCAGTGCGAGCGTAGGCAGAGGCTGTTTGTGCAAGTGATGGCTATCTGTCATAAACGCGAGGTATCCGTTCCTGATCGGAAAAACGAGCGCTATTCTAAACTGGCTGTAAGGTAGCGCTCCGGCATGTTGTGCTTACACCACTGCTTACTTCACGTGAATCGCCCGTACAGTTTAGCGCCATGCTTCCAGCCTGCGAGAGGCTTATGTCGCCTGCTACGGTCACGCGAGACTGGCTCTCACTGCCCCGTCGATGCAGGTTGCATACCCGGCACGAATGAACCCGCGCACGAAAAAAAACGGAGCCCCACAGGGCCCCGTCTTGAGGGATTCGGCGCGACACGCGGAACGTGCCCACTCGCATCACGTATCCGATCGTTCCTGCGCGGTACCGCGCTTGATCCACGCGCCGAGGTTATGCGGACGCACCGTGTCCCACTCTTCGAACGGCTGATGAATCCACGGATTCGTGGGCAGGAACTGCACATGGTAGTCGGGCTTCACTTTCGAGCAACCCTTGTACCAGAGCACCGCTGAGCGCACCGCCGTGATGGCCGGATAGCGCTCCTTCAGATGCTGCTGTACGCGTGCCAGCGTCACGCCCGAGTCGACCAGGTCGTCGACCAGCAGCACGTTGCCGCCCAGTTCGCCGCGCGTCATCGTGATGTATTGCGCGATGTCGAGTTCGCCCTGCTCCGTGCCGGCCGCTTCACGGTACGAACTGGTGGCCAGAATCGCCAGCGGCAGATCGTAGATACGCGAGAGCTGATCGCCGACACGCAAACCGCCGCGCGCGAGGCACAGGATCTTCTCGAACTTCCAACCCGACTCATGGACAGCCAGCGCCAGCAATTCGATCAAGCGGTGATATTCGTCCCAACCGACCCACAGGTTCTTGTCGTCATTGCGCGGATCCTTCATCGCAATCATCGGTACACCCTGCGTCATGAGTTAAACCTTGAACGGATGACGAAGCAGAATCGTCTCGTCACGATCCGGACCGGTCGAAACCATGTCGATCGGCACACCGGCCACTTCCTGCACACGCGTGAGGTACGCACGCGCGTTCGCGGGCAGCTGGTCCCAATCCTTGATGGCGACGGTGCTTTCCTTCCAGCCGCCGAACGTCTCGTACACCGGTACGCAACGAGCCACTTCCGTCGCGCCGCGCGGCAGAATATCGCAGTCTTTGCCGTCCACCGTGTAGCCGACGCACAGCTTCACTTCGTCGAGACCGTCGAGCACGTCGAGCTTGGTCATGCACAGACCCGAAACACCGTTGATCTGGATCGAGCGGCGCAGTGCAGCCGCGTCGAGCCAGCCGGTGCGGCGCGGACGGCCGGTGACCGAACCGAATTCCTTGCCGACGGTGGCCAGGTTGAGGCCGATCTGGTCCTGACGATTGGCGTTGTCCGCATCGTACAGTTCGCTCGGGAACGGGCCCGAACCGACGCGCGTGCAGTACGCCTTGGTGATGCCGAGGATGTAGTTGAGCTTTTGCGGACCGACGCCTGCGCCTGCGGTGGCCGCACCGGCCACGCAGTTGCTCGACGTGACATACGGATAGGTACCGTGGTCGATGTCGAGCAGCGTACCTTGCGCGCCTTCGAACAGCAGGTTGTTGCCCTTGGCGTTTTCGTCGTACAAGCGGCGCGACACGTCCGTCACCATCGGCTTCAGACGGTCGGCGTAGCTCAGCATCGTGTCGAGCGTTTGCTGGAAGTCGACAGCGTCGACGCCCAGATACTTCGTCAACACGAAGTTGTGATAATCGAGATTTTCGCGCAGGCGTTCGGCGAAGCTTTCCGGCTCGAACAGGTCCTGTACACGCAGACCGCGGCGCGCCACCTTGTCTTCGTAAGCCGGGCCGATGCCACGGCCGGTGGTGCCGATCTTGGCCGCGCCACGGCGCTTTTCGCGGCCCTGGTCGATGGCGATGTGATACGGCAGGATCAGGGTGGTGGCTTCGGAAATGAAGAGGCGATTCTGAACATCGACTCCGGCGGCTTCGAGCTCGCCAATTTCCTTGAACAGCGCTTCCGGCGACAACACGACGCCATTGCCGATGTAGCACGCGACGCCGGGATGCATGATGCCGGACGGAATCAGACGCAAGATGGT
>JBEKNG010000524.1:0-4727 GCA_049523075.1 Paraburkholderia sp. | reverse complement strand
CGACGCCGTGGCGGCGCAAGAACTGGGTCGCAGGCGTTTCGGAGACGTGTCTGGATTTGCTCATCGGCGCATTGTAATAGCGACGTCGCGCAACGGCTATTTGCCAAACGGCCAATTGTGCGGCTCTCGCGACTGTGGCACGATCGTTCGAAAATCATCCAGCGCGAAGCGTACGGATACCCCATCGTTTCAAGGAGACAGCGTTGACCATCGATTCGCCTGCGCGCAGCGCCATCCACGTGCCCAGCTTGCTGGCCGCGCTGCCCCGGCGCATCGCCGAGATCCCGGCGTTGGCCGCCGCGCGCGATCCACAGCACGTGGCCCTGATCGAAGACGCGCGCCGCTTGACCAACGCGCAACTGCTCGAAGCCGTCGAAGCAATCGCTGCGCTGCTGCGCGAATGGGGCGTGCGCGGGGGCGACCGGGTCATGATCGTCGCGGAAAACAGCATCGTGCAGATCGTGCTGCTGTTCGCCACCGCCGTGCTCGACGCATGGGCACTCGTGTCGAACGCGCGCCTGTCCGCCGCCGAGCTCGACGCGATCCGCGCTCACGCCAGACCCCGCCTCGTCGCTTATGCGGTCGAAAGCTCGCCCGACGCGCAACAACACGCGCTACGCCATGGCGCAGCCACCGTGCCCGCGCTCACGCCCGATATCGGCACGTGGGCCTTTACCCGGGACGACACCGTCGCGGCGGAACCGATCGAGGCGGAAAGCGAGCGTCAGTGCGCCGCGCTTATCTACACCACAGGCACCACCGGCGCGCCAAAAGGCGTGATGCTGTCGCACCGTAACCTGCTGTTTATCGCGGCGATTTCGAGCGGCCTACGCGGTGTCGGGCCGGATGATGTGGTGTACGTCGTGCTGCCGATGTCGCACGTCTACGGCTTCGCCTCGGTATGCCTCGGCAGCCTGTATGCCGGCGCCACCTTGCGGCTCGCGCCGCGATTCGCGCCGGAAGCCGTGCGCCGCGCACTCGCCGAAGAACGCGTGTCGATCTTCCAGGGCGTCCCCGCGATGCACGCCAAGCTGCTCGAACATCTGCAGACTCATGGCCATGAGTGGTCCGCGCCGCATCTGCGCTTTGCCTACTCGGGCGGCTCGCCGCTCGACGCGGCGCTGAAGGCCCATGTCGAGAGCGTCTATGGCCTCACGCTGCACAACGGCTATGGGATGACCGAGAGCAGCCCCACGGTCGCGCAGACCATGCTCGATGCGCCGCGCAGCGATTGCTCGGTCGGCCAGGCAATTCCCGGCATCGAGGTGCGTTTCGTCACGCTCGAGGGTGTGGACGCCGCGCGAGGCGAGATCGGCGAGTTGTGGGTGCGCGGGCCGAATGTCATGCTCGGCTATTACCGCAATCCGGAGCAGACCCGTGCGACGGTTACCGAAGACGGCTGGCTCAAGACCGGCGATCTCGCGCGCCAGGATGCCGACGGCGCCCTGCACATCGTCGGGCGCAGCAAGGAGTTAATCATCCGCTCGGGGTTCAACGTGTACCCGGCCGAAGTGGAGCACGTGTTGAATGCGCATCCGGATGTGGTGCAATCGGCGGTGATCGGACGTGCGGTCGAGGGTAACGAAGAAGTGATTGCCTTCGTCGAACTCAGAGCCGGGGCCAAGGTGACACCGGCGGAGCTGATCGCATGGTGCGGCGGACGTCTTGCACCATACAAGCGTCCCGCCGAGGTCAGGCCGCTCGCCGCGCTGCCAGCCGCGTCAACCGGCAAGATTCTCAAGCATCGGCTGCGCGATCTGGTTTAAGCCAACCCGGCGGCCTTTGGACCATGCAGCCGCTGCGTCAGCCCTGTCAGCCGCGTTGCTACATCACCGCCTCACCCCCGCGGATGATGCGTCGCGTGCAGCGACTTTAGCCGCTCACGCGCGACGTGCGTATAAATCTGCGTGGTTGAAATATCCGTGTGCCCCAGCAGCAACTGCACCACGCGCAGATCGGCGCCATGATTCAACAAATGCGTCGCAAATGCATGCCGCAGCGTATGCGGCGAAAGCGGCGCATGCACCTCGGCGACCGCCGCATGACGCTTGATGATGTTCCAGAACTGCTGGCGCGTCATGCCTTCGGCGCGCGTCGTGACGAACAACGCATCGGTCGCACGCGCGCCCAGCAACGCGGGCCGCGCCTCACGCAGATAGCGCTCGATCCACGCATGCGCTTCTTCGCCGAACGGAATCAGGCGCTCTTTCGAGCCCTTGCCCATCACCCGCACGACGCCTTCGTTGAGCCCTACTTCCACCGTCTTCAGCGTGACCAGTTCCGTGACGCGCAAGCCGCTGGCGTACATCAGTTCCAGCATCGTGCGATCGCGCAGGCCGAGCGGCGTGTCGATATCCGGCGCGCCGAGCAGCGCTTCGACCTGGGCTTCGCTCAACGTGGCAGGAAACCGCGCCGGCTGTTTGGCCGAGCGGATGCGCAGCGTCGGGTCCACCTGGGCGCGATGCTCGCGCACGGCCCAGGCGTAGTAGCGTCGGAACACCGAGAGCCGCCGGTTCGACGAGGTCGACTTATCCTTCTGCCGCACCACACTGTACGCGGTGAGATCGGCTTCGCTAGCGGTATCGAGCGAGGTGTTTCGGCTTAGCGCCAGCCATTCGCAGAACAGGCGCAGGTCGCGCCGATACGCATCTAGCGTGTTGCGCGACAGGCCGTGTTCGAGCCACAACGCGTCGCAGAACGCATCGATCGAGGCGTTGCTTGTCACAAACAGCGGCGACGCAGCGGGCGCGGCGGCGGAGTCGGCGGCCGAGTCGGCAGCGGCGGCAGGATTGGCAATGATGGCTTCGCTCATGCGTAGGGCACACCTTCGTGCGCCAGCAGCCAGCGCTTCACGTTGCGGAAAAAGTCGTCGTCCGCGTGATGCGCAAAGCCACCGAGGCCGCTTGACGACACCACGCGATGACACGGGATCACCAGCGGAAAATAGTTCGAACCGCACGCCTGGCCGACCGCCCGCGGCGCACTGCCGACCTGTCTGGCAAGCTGCCCATAGGTCAACACGACCCCTGGCGAGATCTCGCTGATCGCATCCCACACGCGCTTCTGAAACGCGGTGCCGACACTGGCCAGCGGTAAGTCGAAACTCGCCGACGCCCGCTCGAAATAGCGCTCGATCTGCTGTGCCGCTTGCCTCGCTAATGGCGTCTCAGGTGCGACGTTGTGCACCGATTCCGGCAAATAGACGATCTCGCGCACCGACTCGGCCTGAAGCCGGATGCCGATCTTGCCGAACGGCGCGTCGATCACTGCGTTGAACATGATGTGCCTGCCCGATTTGCTTACCCAACTCACCTATTTGCAACTCACCTGATCCAGCAGAGGCGCGACTCGCGGCCACACCCAGAACCCCGCTACTGTACGCCGCCTGATTACGCCGCTTCAAGCGCCCATTCGACGTGCTCGCGCACGAGCGCCGACGGATCGTCCACACGCCGGCGCAAGGCGTCGACAATCGCCGCTCGCGCATCGCTGGTGAAGCTCGCCGGATCGGCACGTAACGCATTGCCCATGCCGACCGCCAGATTGCGCAACCAGCACTCGTAGCCGATGCGGCGAATCGCGCTGCCTTGCATGCGCGTATCGAACTCGTCGGCGCTCCAGTCGAACAGATCGACCAGCGTCGCGCGATCAAGGCCATGCCGTACATCGAAATCGGCGACCGGCGCGGCCTGCGCGAACTTGTTCCATGGACAGACAAGCTGGCAGTCGTCACAGCCATACACCCGATTACCGATTAGCGGGCGCAAATCCAGCGGAATACTGCCTTTCAGTTCGATGGTCAAATAGGAGATGCACAGGCGCGCGTCGACCTTGTAAGGCGCGACGATCGCGCCTGTCGGACATGCATCGATGCAGCGCGTGCAATTGCCGCAATGGGCGCCAGGCGTCTGCGGCGCGTGCTCCGGCGAGGTCTCGGCGTCGGTCGGTAACGGCACATCGACATAGATTTCGCCAAGGAAAAACAGCGACCCGGCGTCGCGTTGCAGCAGCAATGTGTGCTTGCCGCGCCAGCCAACACCGGCCTTCTGCGCGAGCTCTACTTCGAGAACCGGGGCGGAATCGGTGAATACGCGGTAGCCATAGGCGCCGATTTCCGCCTTGATTTTTTCGGCAAGCTGTTGCAGGCGGTTGCGCATCACCTTGTGATAATCGCGGCCTCGCGCGTAGATGGAGACAATCGCTGCAGCTGGGTCTGCGAGCCGTGCATGCTCTTCGGCACGCCAATTGCTCGGTTCCGACAACGCCCTTTCGCTGACCTTTCCAACCTCTGCCTCAGGGGCAACATGAAGGGGCACTTGAGCGGGCAAATAGGCCATCCGCGCACTGATCACGCGTCGCGTATGGGCCACAAGCTCTGCGGGCCGCGCGCGTTTCATCCCATGTTTGGCCATATAATCCATCTCGCCGTGGCAGCCCTCTTCGAGCCATGCGGCAAGATTAGCCTCGGCAGCGGAGAGATCGGTGTCGCTGATACCGACCGCCCCGAAACCTAGTTCGCGGCCCCACGTTTTAATACGCAGGGCAAGCGCCGCCAGCGCCGGTTCATCGAAATGACGCAGGGCAAGCGCATCGTCATCGGACGCAGGCGTGCAGGAAACAGGGGACTCCGGACTTCGGTTCATCACGCCATTTTACGAGAATGCCCGACAACTCCGATCTCTCGATCCAACCGCCCGCCGCCGTCCTGCTCGAGCGTCACTTTGCGC
>JBEKNG010000523.1:0-4736 GCA_049523075.1 Paraburkholderia sp. | reverse complement strand
ATTGTACAGAAATCCGTACAACGTCTCAAGTGCAGGCTCAAGATGCCATACACCGCCTAACCAGAAAGAGGGATGCCGTGTATCGCGGTTGAATACTATCCAGCCAATCGGCCAACACACGACGCGCCAGAAAGCGCGCGGCGGGCATCCGTGCTCACTGTGGCAAAACCTCCCCCTTCGTCTCCGGCGCAAACGGAATGATGAAGAGCCCGACGACAAACGCGAGCGCAGTCAGCGCGACCGGTATGCCGAGCGTATGCATATGCAGCACCGCGGCGCCCAGCAGGAAGTTGACGCCCGCCCCGACGAAGCGTCCGAACGACGTGCAGAACGCAAACGCCGTCGCCCGCACGCGGGTTTCAAACTGCTCCGGCAACCACAGGCTGAACAATGCAAAATTGCCGCCGAAGAACCCCAGCACGCACAGCCACGCGATGAACGGCACCAACCCGTTAGGCATATAAAACGCCCAGCCGAAGCTGCCGGCAATCGCCACCGCCATCCCTGCAAAATAGATCGCCAAAGTGTTTTTGCGCCCGATCCGCTCGGCTAGCGGCGGCAGTGCGAGACAGCCGAGAACCGTCGCAATAGACAACAAACCGGTGGCGATCGACGCCGTACGGATCGCATCCGGCTTACCCATCCCGGCGCGCGTCGCAAGCTGGATCACCGCTGATGGTTCATATACGGCTCCGGCCCACAGCCCGATGATCGCAATCGTCAACAAGGCACACGCGACCCAAGTGCGGCGCCGGTACATAGGCCCGAGAATCTCGCGCAACGGCCTGCTGGGCGTGGCATTCGGCTCCGCCTTCTGCCACTTTTCCGGCTCCTTTACGCGCAGCAGAATCAGGATCGCCACGACCACCGGCACCGCGCCGGTCAGGAACATTGCACGCCAGCCGTAATGCACCCCGATCGTGTAATTGAGCGCGGCAGCCAGAAAGAAGCCGGCGTAGTAGCCGGTTTGCAGATAACCCGCGCCCATCTTGCGACGATCCTCCGGCCAGGCCTCCGCCACATAGGTCCCCGCCAGCGCCCATTCGCCGCCGATCCCGACACCCGCGATAAACCGGAAGATGGCCAGTTCCCAGACGTTCTGTGAGAACGCCGAGAGCCCCGTAAAAATTGCAAAAGTGAAAATTGTGCCGGCCAGCACCTTGGTACGCCCAAAGCGGTCGGCGAGCGGCCCCCAAATGAACGACAGCCCCCAGCCGATCAGAAACAGTGCAAACAGGATCGACCCGGCGAGGCCGACGTTGGCAGGCGTCGCCGCGTAACCAGAGCGCGGCAACAGTTCTGTGAGCGCGGGCGTGAGAATCAGTGCGTAGATGAACGAATCCATCCCGTCCAGCGTCCAGCCCGCCCATGCGCCCCAGAAGCCTGCAATCTGCGAGCGGTTAAGTGGCGTGCGATGCCGCGCGACACGCGCGCGGTCCGAGATTGTGTTCATCGAGCTCCTCCGACCTACGGTTAATTGCCTATTGCCTATTCTTAACAACGAGTTAGCGTGCGTGCGGCTGTTGCAACGTTCCTTCTCGAGAAAATCCTGGACACGTCCTCCCCGCCGTATCCGTGGTCCACTTGCCGCTCGAACCCCAGATTTGCCTCGTGCACAACGCGCCATTTCATATATAATATTTTAAATTATGAACGACGCAAACGATGGTTTTCCCCTGGACAGCGCTGCGCGCGTCCCCTTTCTGCCTGTAGCGGTCACACCGCGGGCCAGCACCTCGCGCGTTATCGCGGACGCACTCCGCGCGGCGATTGTCGAAGGCACGCTGGCGCCCGGCGCCCCCTTGCGGCAGGACGCAATTGCCCGTCACTTCTCAGTCAGCGCAATTCCCGTGCGCGAAGCGTTGCGGCAACTGGAAAGCGAAGGTTGGGCGAGAATCGCCGTGAACAAGGGCGCGACGGTCGCGCTGCTGTCGGCCGAGGAAGCCCGCGAGATATACGAAATCCGCTCGGCACTGGAAAGTCTCGCCATCGGCCTCGCCATTCCGCAGCACACCGCCGCGACCCTGTGCGAGGCGGAGCAACTGCGCCGCGCCGCCGAGGCCGAGCTGGACCCGTCGCTCTATGTCGCCCGCAACGAGGCGTTCCATATGAGCCTGTATGCGCCTGCCGCGCGGCCGCAAATCGAAGAAATGATCACCACGCTGCACCGGCGCGGCGAGCGTTATTTGCGGCTCAAATTCGGACTACCCTTGTACAAGGTCGAGTCCGATCGCGAACACACGGCCATACTCGACGCGGTGCGCCGCGGCGACATCCCAGCTGCACGCTCGCTGGTGACCGCGCACCTCCTCGGCACCGGCGAGCTGCTTTTTCGTTTCCTGACCGAACGCGCGCAGGCCGAGGCCGCGCAAGCCAACGGCCACAAGCCGCGCGCGAAGCGCGCGCGCACCACCCCCACAGGGAGTTGAATCCGCCGATGAACCCACGAGCCGAACCATCCCCTCACTCCGCCAACGCGCCGGCTGCACGGTCCTGGACCACACTGCGCGACGAAAAGGCCCGGCGGCTTGCCGCTATCGCGCCGTGGCTCGAAGACGGCGTGCTGCCCACCGCACGCATCGTCGATGCACTGGAAACGCTGATCCGCCCCGGCGACCGCGTCGCCCTCGAAGGCGACAACCAGAAGCAGGCCGACTTTCTCTCGCGCTCTTTCGCCAAAGTCGATCCCCAAAAGATTCACGACGTGCATCTGCTGATTTCCAGCATTGGTCGTCCTGAGCATTTGACGCTGTTCGAGCGCGGCATCACGCACAAGGTCGACTTCGCTTTCGCCGGACCGCAGAGCCTGCGGGTCGCGCAACTGCTGGAAGACGGGCAGCTCGAAATCGGTGCGATCTATACCTACGTCGAGCTATATGCGCGGATGTTTGTGGACCTGACGCCGAACGTCGCGCTGTTGTGCGCAGAAAAAGCGGACCGCCACGGCAATCTCTACACCGGCCCGAATACCGAAGACACGCCCACCATCGCGGAAGCCGCTGCGTTCCGGCATGGCATCGTGATCGTGCAGGTCAACGAAATCGTCGACGAGTTGCCGCGCGTCGATATTCCTGGCTCATGGGTGGACGTGGTCGTGCAGGCCGACCGGCCATTCGCGGTCGAGCCGCTGTTCACGCGCGATCCGCGCCACATTGGCGATCTGCAGGTGCTGACCGCGATGATGGTGATTCGCGGCATCTACGAAGCGTATGGCGTGACCTCGCTCAATCACGGTATCGGCTTCGATACAGCCGCGATCGAACTGCTGCTGCCGACCTACGGCGAAGCGCTCGGGCTGAAGGGCAAGATTTGCCGCAACTGGACGCTCAACCCGCATCCGACGCTGATTCCGGCCATCGAATCGGGTTGGGTCGAAAGCGTGCATTCCTTCGGCAGCGAAGTGGGCATGGAGCGGTACATCGAGGCGCGCCCCGACGTCTTCTTCACCGGACGCGACGGCAGCCTGCGTTCGAACCGCGTGCTGTGCCAGTTGGCCGGGCAATACGGCGTGGATCTGTTCATCGGTTCGACGCTGCAGATCGACGCGGATGCGAATTCGTCGACGGTCACGCGCGGGCGCCTCGCCGGCTTCGGCGGTGCGCCGAACATGGGCCACGATCCGCGCGGACGCCGTCATTCGAGCGAAGCGTGGCTCAAGCTGCTGAAGGACCAAGGACCGGTTTCACGTGGGCAGAAGCTGGTTGTCCAGCTCGCCGAGACGTACAAGAAAGGCGGCGAGCCGACCTTCGTCGACGAACTCGATGCGGTCGCTGTCGGCGCGAAAAGCGGCATGCCGATCGCGCCGGTGATGATCTATGGCGACGACGTGAGCCATGTCGTCACCGAAGAAGGCATCTGCCATCTGCACAAGGCCGAAGGCATCGACGAACGGCGCGCCGCAATAGCAGCGGTGGCGGGCGTCACGCCGATCGGCTTGCGGGCGAAACCGGAGAAGACGGCTGAGCTGCGTCGTCGTGGCATCGTCGCTTATCCAGAGGATCTTGGCATCCGCCGTGGCGAAGCGAAACGCTCGCTGCTGGCCGCGCGCAGCATCGACGATCTGGTCACCTGGTCAGGTGGCCTGTATGCCCCGCCGGCGCGCTTCCGGAGCTGGTAAGAATGGCCACGCCCGCGCTTATGCCGGTATCGGCCATGCGAGTTTCGACCGGATCCAACTCCCCTGCGGCTGATGTGCTGCCGGCAGCGACGCCCGCCGCGTCGCTGCCGGCACGCGTCGTGGAATCCGGCCTGAACACCGGACTCGAAACCGGCACCGCCGATGCGCTGCTTGCGCGGTTTGCCGTCAATGCATTGATCGAAGAGGCGCAACTGACGCCGAAGCCCGCATTGGTAGACCGGCGTGGCAGCGGCGCGCACCGCGATCTCGATCTGGACACCATGTTGCGCTCCGCGCACGCACTTGAACCGACCTTCGCCGCGCTCGCCGCGGCAGCGCGCCCTGGCGCACCGTCCGCTACCCTGCGTGCCGAACTGGCGCAGATCGGCCGCGCCGGTGAGCACGCGATGATGCAGGCCACTGGCGGCAGCAATGCGCATCGTGGGGCGATCTGGATCGTCGGACTGCTGGTGGCGGGGGCCGCGCTGGTTGACGCGGGGCAGACCACTTCCGGACATTGGGCGCGGCACAATGTCCAACCCGCCGCCAGCGGCGCAAGCGCCGACGGTAGTCCCCATACGCGCGCGCCGGTGGCGGCCGGCACTCCCGGTTTCAACTT
>JBEKNG010000522.1:0-4736 GCA_049523075.1 Paraburkholderia sp. | reverse complement strand
TGCCTGATTCGTCACTGTATATTTGACAAGCGGCGCCTCGTCGAGTGAGACGCGCTCAGCATGCGCCGTCGCATCGAGCAACACGCGGTTGCTGAACAGCAGCGCGTCGATACGGCCGAGCGTTTGCTGAAACGACGCAAGGCTCGAAAGCGGCGCGCCGAGATTGGCGGGCGTGCGCGTCGCGGCCCAGTCGGCGAACCAGTCGCGTGCTGTACGTGCTACGCCGTCGTACACCGCCGAGAGCAGCACGCTCATCCACGCGAAGCCCAATGCGTCCAGTCCGGCCCCGGGTTCACCGGGCAACTGGATATCCACGGCATGCGCAGCCGGCACGAAGACGTTGTCGAAGATGATTTCGTGGCTGCCCGTTGCGCGCATGCCGAGATGATTCCACGGCGCCCCGACCCGCACGCCCGGCGAGTCGCGCCGCACCAGCCACACGCCGACGCGCGGCGGCGTCTCGTCGCTGCGCGCCCACACCGCCAGCCAGGTCAAGCCGGGGCTGCCGGTCGAATACAGCTTGCTGCCGTTGATCACCCAGCCATCGCCACTGCAGGCGGCGAGCGTGCCCGGCAGACCGCCACGTGCAGGCGTGCCGAGCTCGGGCTCGACGCGCAATGAGTTGATCAGCGCGCCGTCGCGCACCGCTTCCTCAGCGACACGTTCGCGCAAGTCGCGCGGCCAGTGCGGATTGCTCTGCAAGCGGTGATGAAACAGATACTGCATGACCAGCACGAGCGCCGTCGACGGCTCGCCGCGAGCCACCGCGCGCACCACCTTCAACGCCTGTGGCAAGCTCGCACCCCCACCACCAAGTGCCGTCGGCACCGTCAGCGACAGCAGATCGTATTCGTGCAGGCGTGCCAGATTAGCGTGCGGAAATTCGGCGCTGCGATCGTACGCTTCGGCGCTTGCGGCAAACTCGGCGGTGAGTTGGCCGAGCAAGGCGTCGAACGCCTTGCTATCGAGCGGTGGGTGGCGGCGCACCGTAGCGCGCGTGAGGCCAGCATCAACATCAGGGGCGTTCATACAAGCTCCGTGGCGGCGCACTCAGGTAACTCTGATCAATCATCAGGCTTGCTTACGGATTGCGGATTTCGGATTGCGGTCTAGGGCAAAGGAAAACTGTGGTCGAAGCTCGCACGCACATCGAGGTGCGTCGGGATGACGTTGGCGGCTTCGTAGGTGTCGGCCGTGCGCTGCTGTGCGGCGATCACGCTGTCGTCGATGGCAACCGGATGCACCTGACCACGCTGATAAACGGTTTTCAGCACATCGGGCGGCAAGCCGGTCACGCGCGATTGCATCGCCGCAACCGCATCCGGATGTGACAAGGCCCACTGTTGACCGAGCGCCACACGCCGCAAAAAGTCCGCCAGTACCGCGCGTTTGTCGGCGATCGCGCGATCGGTCGCAACCTGATAGCTCAACCCTTCCGACAAACCGACACCATTGGCGAGGATACGGTCATGATCCCGGGATTCGCCGAGCGCCGTGTACGGGTCCCACACGGACCACGCATCCACGCTGCCTGAGGCGAGTGCGGCCTTGGCATCGGCAGGGGCGAGGAACACCCACGTAACGTCGGAGAGCGCAATATTGGCTTTTTTCAGCGCCGCCAGCGCGAGGAAGTGGCCAATCGAGCCGCGCGTGGTGGCGATGCGCTTGCCCTTCAGGCTCGTCACATCAGTCAACGGCGAATGCTCGTTGACGACAATCGCAAGGTCGACCGGATGCGAGCGGGTCGCGGCGACGGCGCGTACCTGGGCGCCCGCCGCAAGCGCAAACACCAGCGGCGCATCGCCGAGGCCGCCGACATCCACAGCGCCCGCGTTCAATGCCTCGCCCAGCGGCTGCGCGGCAGGAAAATTGAACCACTCGATCCGGTACGGCAGATCTTTCAGTTGACCTGACGCTTCGAGAATGCCGCGCGTCTGCAGCGACTGGTCGCCTACCTTGAGCACCGAAAGATCGGCGGCGCATGCCATGCTTGCCCATGACGTCAGGCCCGCTGCTAGGAGCGCCATTACCGCACTTGCGAGCGTTTTGGCAAGCGCGCGACCTAGGCGCGGCGCTGCGGCAGATGCAAGAAACACCAGAGAGGCGAGTTGTGTGAGGGACCTGCGGGAAAGAAAACGTGTCGTCGTCATATCAATCGTTGCGGATCAGTGAGCGCTTCTGCAAGGCACCCGTAACGGTCCCTTGACGCTGCAGGTGGCGCGCATGAAGCCAGAATCAGCAACGACGATACGGCACGCACTTGTATAAGACAAACGCATTATTCTTATAAGCAAATATGCAGATATTGCCAGGCTGGCGATCTGCACACCGTACATTACAGGTATCATCGAGCGCACGATTATCCGCCCTCTTATCTCACCGCTCACCATGAAGATCGACGATATCGAAGCCTACGTCGCCGTCATCCGCGCCCAGTCGCTGCAACGGGCCGCGCAAACCCTCGGGCTCACCCAACCCGCCATTACGCGCCGGCTGCAGAATTTCGAGGAAGCGCTAGGCGTTGAACTGCTCGATCGGAATACCCGCCCGCTGAAAGCCACCGCCACGGGACGTGTCGTGTATGAGCAATGCCGCGTGATCCAGCGCGAGATCGACGTGCTGCGCGAGCTGGTTGCGAACGACACGCCACCTGTCGGCGCCCTGCGCCTGGGCGTCGCGCAGACCGTCGCCGACATCGCGTTGCCCGATGCCATGCGCGAATTGCGTGCCGCCTACCCCGATTTGCAAGCGAGCGCCTCGAGCGGCTGGGGTGGCCAGTTGCTACAACGTGTCGAAGCCGGCGAACTCGACGCCGCAGCCATTCTGCTACCGGCCAATAAGGCCTTCACCGAGACGCTTGCCGCGCGCTCGCTCGGACGCGTCAAGCTGGCGGTCGTCGCCCCCAAAGGCGCATTGAAGAAGCGCGTCCACACGCTGGCGGAATGCCAGTCGATCGGCTGGGTGCTGAATCCGGATGGCTGCGGGTTTCGTGAAGGCCTGCAGCGCGCGCTGACCGGCCTTGGCCTCACGTTGAAGCTGAATCTGGAGACGCTCGGCACGGAGCTGCAATTGCAGCTCGTCGCCGACGGCAATGGCCTCGGCCTCGTGCCGCTACCTTTGCTGCAGGCGAGCCGTCACGAGGCCGAGCTGGATGTGCTCACGCTGACCGACTTCAAACCGCTGATCGATATCTGGCTCGTGCACCCGCGCGTGCCCGGGAAATTGCAGCAGCCGGTTGAGCGCTTCGGCGCCGCGGTAGAGCGGCAGTTCACCACGGCACGTTTGCAGCAACGCGCGGCCTGAACGCAAAGGCCGCAACCACCGCTTTCGCGGGTGCGCTCTTCGTCACCTCTGCGCGAACCGGATGCAGCGCCAATCAGATCACATGAAACCCATGTGTACCGTCGCGTGCCAGTTGTGCCACCAGCCCGTATTCCCACTCCAGATACGCATTCATCGCTTCACGGGCGTTATCCGTGCCCTCATAAGGACGACGGTAACGATCGATACGAGGCGAAGCGAGGTGCGTCTCACCGCTCTCGACGGGCAAACCCGCCGCAATCCATGCGGTGGTGCCGCCCGCCAGCACCTGCACCGGCTTGCCGGTTAGCGCGGCCAGTTCCGGCGCCGCGAAGCGTGCGAGTGCACTCGTCCCGCAGGTCACGACATAACGTTGCGCCTCCGGCAGCTTGTTCAGCGCGTCGGCCAGTTGCCCGCGCAGCGCCCACCAGGCGCCCGGAATATGCTGCCTGACGTGGTTCGCGCTCGCCGTGAAATCCAGCACCACGGTGCCGGGCGAATGCAGCAACGTCGCGAGCGCCGCGGGCGAAATCTCGTCGACCGCAGGCGGCTGCACCGCGTTTCTCACGACGGGCTCCGCGCCCTCTTCTGTGAAGTCGGCCGCCGTCAGGCCGTCGACGACATACACCTCGACGTTCATCTGCGCGAGCCAGGAGGCGGTCATATTGGCCCGCACGCCGTCGCTGTCCGCGAGAATCACGCGAGCGCCGCGCACCGGCGCAAACATATCGGTCTCCTGCACAAGCTGTCCGCCCGGCGCGCTGCGAAATCCGGGCACATGGCTCGACTGGTACTCCTGCGGCGAGCGCACGTCGAAACGATAAATAGTCCGTACGGCCTCCTCGGCCCAGCGGCGCGCTTCGTCACGCGAAGTGCGGCCCACCTCCGCGCGGTCGGCCACCGCCCGCGCCGACGCAGCCGCGGCAGCCCGCACCGAATGGTCGGCGACCGGATCGAAGCGTCGCGTGCTGCCGTGCGCCAGCTGCTGCCCAGCAAGGGTCCAGCCGATCGTGCCGTTACGCAACGCGGCGACCGGATTCGGCACACCGGCATTGATTAGCGATTGCGCACCGATGATGCTGCGCGTGCGGCCCGCGCAATTGACGACGATCCGGGTCGACGGATCCGGCGCCAGCTGGCGCGCCCGCAACACCAGTTCCGCGCCCGGCACGCTGACGCTGCCGGGAATGTTCATGGTCTGATATTCGTCGAAGCGGCGGGCGTCGAGCACCACCACGTTGGCCTCGTCGTCGAGCAGCGCCTGCACCTGCGGCGCTTCGAGCGAAGGCGTGTGCCGCTCGCTTTCCACCAGTTCGCCAAACGCCTTGCTCGGCGCGTTGACATCCTGGAACAGCTCACCGCCTGCCTCGGCCCAGCCGCGCAGACCGCCTGCGAGCAGCGTGACATCGGTATAGCCCAGTTCGACCAGGCGGCTT
>JBEKNG010000521.1:0-4743 GCA_049523075.1 Paraburkholderia sp. | reverse complement strand
GTACAGCGTGTTCAACCTGAACGTAGCGTACACGGGCTTCAAGCACTGGACGATCTACGGCGGTATGAACAACATCTTCAACAAGGCGCCTCCGTACGATCCGCTGTGGGTCAACCAGACCGACATGACCGGTTACGACCAGTCCCTGTACACGTACATGGGCCGTTACCTGCAAGTGGGCGCAACGTATAAGTTCTAATAAGTTGTAAGCTTGTTGACGATTGGTCGCTCCGGCATTCTTTGTGCCGCCGGAGCGACTCTTTTTTTTAAGTAGCACACTGTGACTTTCTCCGTACGTCGCCGTGGTCGGCGCTGCCGTATCGCCGACCCGGCCAGCGCGAGAAGGACGCAGGGATTGTTGTCGGCGCCGGGGTCGTTTCGTTCAGGCCCCGCGTACGACGCTAACCCATAACCCAAGGCGCCATGCGACGCCTTAAGTGATCCGGACGATGGCCGCTGGCGTCGTCCAGGTCGATCCGACGAACCGTGCGTTGGCCATAAGCCAGCGTGCGACCTACGCATACTGATGATGAGACTTGTGAAGTTTCGGTTGCCGAGCGCTGCATGGACGATCTCTTGCGCATCGGCGACACGGCAAGCCGCCACGCGCGCCGCGCCGGCTCTGGCCGCCGCGCTGCTTGGTGCAATGAGCCTGGCGTTCACGCCGGCTCACGCCGCCTCCGCGATCGCCCAATACGATCAGCCCAAATACCCCGCCAATTTCACGCATTTCGATTACGCGGATCCGGACGCGCCGAATACCGGCACGCTCAATTTCGAAAACTACAACCAGCTGCAGAGCTACGACTCGCTGAACCCGTTTCTGGTGCGCGGCGCGCCTGCTCCGGACATCCAGAACCTGATGTTCGACACGCTGATGCAGCGTAGCTGGGATGAACTCGCTTCCGAGTACGCGCTGATTGCCGACGACGTCGTAGTGGCGCCCGACCTGACTTACGCAACGTTCCACATCAATCCGGCCGCTCGGTTCTCCAACGGCGATCCGATTACCGCCGAGGATGTCAAATATTCGTTGGATACGCTGAAAAGCCCGCAGGCGTCGCCACTCCTGAACTCACAGTTCGCGGTGATCAAGAGCGCGACGGTGATCGACAAGTCGACCGTTCGTTTCGATTTCACGCATCCGGAGCGCGATGCGCCGCTGATTGCCGGCGACATTCCGGTGTTTTCGCCGAAGTGGGGTATGACGCCTGATGGCAAGCGCCCGTCGTTCGACCAGATCTCGAATGTGCCGCCGATCGCGAGCGGCCCGTATCTGATCGAACAGCGCAAGAACGACAAGGACATCGAATACCGCCGCAATCCGGACTACTGGGCCGCCAATCTGCCGTCGCGTCGCGGCATGTTCCGTTTCGACCATATTCGCTTCAAGCTCTACCTCGACCAGTACACGATGCTGGAAGCGTTCAAGGCCGGCGATGCCGACGTGCACGTGGAATACAGCGCGACCCAGTGGGCGCGCAAATACGTCGGCAAGAACTTCGACAACGGTTTGTTGAAGAAAGGGGAGTTCGCCGACGGTCCGGCCCAGATGCAAGGATTCCTGATCAATCTGCGCAGGCCGATGTTCCAGGATGTCCGGGTACGCCATGCGCTGAGTCTCGCGTTCGACTATGACTGGATGAACCGGATGATGTTCTACGGCCAGTACCGGCGCGAGGAAAGCTTCTTCGATGCAAGCCCGTTTGCCGCGAAGGGCATGCCGGGCCAGAAAGAACTCGCGTTGCTCGATCCGCTGCGCGGCAGCATTCCGCCGGAAGCGTTCGGCCCCATGCTGAAGCAGCCCACTACGCTGCCGCCGGACTCGCTACGCGGCAACCTGCGTGAAGCTCGCGATCTGCTGGCGCAAGCCGGCTGGCATTACCGCGACGGCGCGCTGCGCGATGCCAACGGCAATCCGATGACCATCGAAATTATCGACGACGAGCCCGGCATGGACCGCCTGATTCTTCCTTACATGCAGGCGCTCGGCGTGCTCGGAATCCAAGCTCATATGCGCGAAATCGACAGCGCGCTGTGGCAGAAACGGCTCGATAATTTCCAGTTCGACATGAGCACCTACATCTATAACCCGGTCACGATTCCGGGCGCGGAACTGGAACGCCGTTTTGGCAGCAAGGCGGCGACCGAGGTGGGGTCCGAGAACTATCCGGGCATCCAGTCGAAGGCCATCGACACGTTGATTCACGACGTACTCTCCGCGACGACGATGGACGATCTGCAAGCGGCGACGCGCGCGCTCGACCGGGTGCTGGTCAACTCGTACTACCTCGTACCGCAGTATTTCGCGCCCGGCGCGCGCATCGGCTACAAGACGACGCTGGGCTTTCCGTCCGTCGTGCCTTACTCGTACACGTACGAGGACTGGGTGATCGACTACTGGTACAAGAAGCCGCAGGCTGCACTGAGTGCAGCCTCGCCCGTTTCCTCGCCGTCCGCAGCAAACTGAGGTTCACCATGCTTGCTTACATTCTTAGACGTCTGTTGTTGATGGTGCCGACCTTGATCGGCGTCGTGACCCTTACCTTTGTCGTCACGCAGTTCGTGCCGGGTGGGCCGGTCGAACAGGTGATGACGCAACTCCGCCACGGCACAAGCCGTGGCGGAGAGGCGGGGGCAGGCGGTGGCGGCTACCACGGCAGCCAGGGTGTCGACCCGCAGCAGCTCGAGCAGATCAAGAAGCAGTTTGGCTTCGACAAGCCGCCGCTCACGCGTTACTGGCTGATGATGAAGAACTATGCGACCTTCAATCTCGGGCAGTCCTACTATCAGCACGACAGCGTGTGGGACGTGATCAAATCCAAGCTGCCGGTGTCGATCACGCTCGGCTTATGGACGGTGTTGCTCACCTACGTGATATCGGTGCCGTTGGGCATTGCGAAAGCAGTGCGCAACGGCTCCCGCTTCGACACGGTTACCAGCGTGCTGGTGCTCTCGGGTTACGCGATTCCGGGCTTCGTGCTCGGCGTGCTGTTGCTGATGCTGTTCGGCGGCGGCACTTTCTGGCAAGTCTTCCCGATGCGCGGCCTTACTTCGGATAACTTCCAGGATCTGAGCGTAGTCGGCAAGATGCTCGACTACCTGTGGCACATCGTGCTGCCGGTCACTGCGTCGGTCGTGGGCAACTTCGCTATCGTCACCATCCTGACCAAGAACACTTTCCTCGAGGAGATTGGCCGGCAATACGTGCTGACCGCAAGAGCCAAAGGGGCGCCGGAGCGCGACGTGCTGTGGAAGCACGTGCTGCGCAACGCTGCGATTCCGCTGCTGACAGGTCTGCCCGCTGCCTTCGTGGGCGCATTCCTGAACGGCAACCTGCTGATCGAAACCCTGTTCTCGCTCGACGGTATGGGCCAACTGTCTTATGACTCCGTGATCCGCCGCGATTACCCGGTCGTACTCGGTTCGCTCTTCCTGTTCACGCTGATCGGTCTTGTAACCAAACTTATTGCTGACGTCTGCTATGTCCTCGTCGACCCCCGCATCCAATTCAACCGCCTGGGCCGTTGACCCATCGGCCGTCACGCTCGTCGCGTCGGCATCGCCGTGGCGGCGCACGTGGCTGCGTTTCAAAAGCCAGCGTCTCGGTTACTGGAGCCTGCTGATTTTTAGCGCGCTGTTCGTGATCAGCCTGTTCGGCGAAGTGCTGGCCAACGATCGTCCGCTGCTCGTGCGCTATGACGGCCACTACTATTTTCCGATCGTGAAGGACTATCCGGAGACGCTGTTCGGCGGCGACTTCCCGGCCAAGACCAATTACCTCGATCCGTATATCCGCTCGCGCATTCAGGGCAACGGCAACTTCGCGGTTTATCCGCCGAATCATTACCACTACGACACGATCGACTACTTCGCGGCGCATCCGTATCCGGCGCCGCCGTCGTCGAGCAACTGGCTCGGCACCGATCAGTTCGGGCGCGATGTGCTGTCGCGGCTGCTGTACGGCTTCCGTTTGTCGGTGCTGATGGCGTTTGCGTTGACCATCTCAGGGGTGGCGATCGGCGTTTTGACCGGCGCCGTGCAGGGCTTCTACGGCGGACGCACCGACCTGATCGGACAGCGCCTGATCGAAATCTGGAGCTCGATGCCGGACCTGTATCTGCTGATCATCTTCGCTTCGATCTTCGAACCGACGCTGTGGCTGCTCTTCATCCTGCTGTCGATGTTCGGCTGGCTGGTGCTGTCGGACTACGTGCGCGCGGAATTCCTGCGTAACCGTTCGCTCGACTACGTGAAGGCTGCCCGCACGATGGGCCTGTCGAGCTGGCAGATCATGTGGCGCCACGTGCTGCCTAACAGCCTGACTCCGGTGATCACGTTCCTGCCGTTCCGCATGAGCGCGGCGATCCTGTCGCTCACCAGTCTCGACTTCCTCGGTCTAGGTGTCCCGCCGCCGACGCCGAGCCTCGGCGAGCTGCTGGCCGAAGGCAAGAACAACCTCGATGCATGGTGGATTTCGATCTCGGCGTTCTCTGCGCTGGTGATCACCCTGCTGTTGCTGACCTTCATGGGCGACGCACTGCGCAACGCGCTCGATACACGCGCGCGCGGTTCGGCATTTGGGGGTGGCAAGTAATGAATAAGCCTTTGAACAAGCCTTTATTGGAAATTGACCGCTTCTCGGTGCGCTTCGGCGAGAAAGTCGCGGTGCAGGAACTGAGCCTGTCGATTGCGCGCGGCGAACGTGTGGCGCTGGTCGGCGAATCGGGCTCGGGCAAGAGC
>JBEKNG010000520.1:0-4750 GCA_049523075.1 Paraburkholderia sp. | reverse complement strand
ATCACCCTTAACCCGGGGTACGAATATCAGCGACGAAAGCGCGTTCGGGACGTAGAGGCCGGAGGTTCGAATCCTCTCACCCCGACCAGATTTTGAAAAAACCGCACAGCTTCGTGCGGTTTTTTTTCGTCTGCGTTGCCTGTTTCCTGTTCTCCGCGCTCCTCGTTGGCGAGCCCGAGCAACGCGGCCGGTGTGAACCGCCCTACGCCTTTTGGCCAGGCAGGCGGGTGCGGTCCCCTCTGCTATATTCTCCCCATCCTGCCCCCTCCCAGTTCGCGACACGTGGAACAACTACCCTTATGGGCGCAGATAGGCGCCGTCTTTCTGCTGCTTATCTGCTCCAGTTTCTTTTCGATCTCCGAAACGGCGATGATGGCGCTCAACCGCCACCGCCTGAAGCATCTCGCCAACCAGGGCGCGCTCGGCGCAAAGACAACGCAAGGTCTACTCGCACGCACCGACGAGCTGCTGAGCGTGATCCTCATCGGCAACAATCTGTTCAACACGATCATCCCAGTGCTCACCACTTCGGTCGCGCTGCATACGTTCGGCCGCAACAACCTGGTGCTGTCGATCGCGACGGGCATCGTCGCGTTCCTGATCATCGTGTTCGCGGAGATCACGCCGAAGATTGTCGGCGCTACGTTCCCGGAAAAGATCGCGTTGCCGGCGAGTCTGCTGATCGCCCCGCTGATGCGCGCGACGAGGCCGATCGTCTGGTTCGTCAACCTGTTCGCCAACGGCATCCTGCGCATCCTGCATATCAATACAAAAGGCGCGCACGACCAGCGTCTTTCGACCGAGGAACTGCGCACCATCGTGCTCGAGTCGGGCAGCTTCATGCCGACCAAGCACCGCAGCATCCTGCTAAACCTGTTCGATCTCGAAAACATCTCCGTCGACGACGTGATGATTCCGCGCCGCCGGATTGAAGCACTCGATTTCGACGCACCGTTCGAGCAGATCCTGCATCAGCTCGAGACCTGCTACCACAACAAGCTGATCGTCTATCAGGGCGATATCGACCGCGTGCTCGGCGTGTTGCATGTACGCAAGACGCTCTCGGCGCTGCACAACCAGGAACTCGAACGGGAGACGCTGCGTGAGCTGCTAGCCGAACCGTATTTCGTGCCCAGCGGCACGCCCGTGTTCCAGCAGTTGCAGTACTTCCAGGAGAGCCGTCACCGAACTGCGCTGGTCGTGAACGAATACGGTGAACTGCAGGGGCTGGTCACGCCGGAAGACATCATCGAGGAACTGATCGGCGAGTTCACCACGTCGATCCCGCGTAGCGCGAATTCGCGCGGCGGCTGGAGCGAGGACGGCGAGTGTATCGTCGCCGGCAGCATGCCGCTGCGTGAGCTAAACCGTTGGCTGCAGCTCACCCTTCCCACTGACGGGCCTAAGACGCTAAATGGTCTGATTCTGGAAATCCTCGAAGAGATTCCCGACGGCGACGTGTGCGTGCAGATCGCAGGGATCAAACTCGAAGTGATGCGCAGCGACGATCAGGCGGTTCGCACCGTCAAGGTTTTCAAGCCGGGGGCGCGCTCGGGCGCAAAGGGCAGCAAAAAGCAGCGAGGTTGACGTGGAGGCGCGGCGCGCATTGAGTGCAACCGGCGCCCTGCCTCGGCTAGTTCGGTGGTCTACGGCACACCTGGCCATCCGGCCGAATGGCGGCAACGCCCAGCCTGCCGGATGATGGAGTCGTCATGTTCTACAGGCGGCTCCTGGCCGGTTTCAGATGTCATCCTTACCCCGTTCCACACCGGCTAGCTCTGCTTCTCGTCTGGCTGACCCGGTTACAACGGACTCGCCCTATCGTGCCACGTCATTCGAGGCAGAGTCCGCCGCTGCGGCTGCCACATCGGCACCATCTGCGCCGCATGCGGCACGGCCGTTCACCGGCGCAACGCGCGAAGACACGCCGCGCCGCGATACAGCAGCCAGCCTCGCCGAGGCCGACAGCAGCCCGGCCGTCCGCCTGCTGAGCGACACGCTGCGGGAAGCCACACGCCGCAACGCGTCGGACCTTCATATCGAGCCTGCCGAACATGGCTGGCGCATGCGTCTGCGCATTGACGGCGTGCTGCATGCCATCGCACAACCGCCAGCCCATCTGCGCGATGCCTTCATCACGCGCGTGAAAGTGCTCGCACGCATGGACATCGCCGAGCGGCGCGTGCCGCAAGACGGACGCCTGCGCATTGCGACAACCCCTGGCAAGTTCGAGGACTATCGCGTGAACTCGCTGCCCACTTTGTTCGGGGAAAAGCTCGTCCTCCGGCGTCTGGATGCGTTGCCCGCCACCCTTTCGCTCGATTCGCTTGGCCTCGCCTCTACTCAGCGCGATACGCTCGAGGAGGCCATCAGCGCGCCGCACGGGCTGATACTCGTTACCGGCCCAACAGGCAGCGGCAAGACGCTCTCGCTGTACTGCTTCCTGCAGATGCTCAACGCCGAATCGCGCAACCTCTGCTCAGTCGAAGATCCGGCTGAAATCCAACTTGCCGGCATCAATCAGGTCAGCGTACGCGAGAAAGCCGGCCTCACCTTTGCCGTCGCGTTGCGCGCGTTTCTGCGCCAGGATCCGGACGTCATTATGGTCGGCGAGATCCGCGATGAAGAAACCGCGGATGTCGCGGTCAAGGCGGCGCAAACCGGCCACCTCGTGCTCTCCACACTGCACACCAACGACGCGCCCGCCGCCATCGCGCGCCTGCTCGATATCGGCGTCGAGCCGTATAACCTTGCCGCAGCGCTACGCATGGTCACCGCGCAACGGCTCGTGCGGCGGCTATGCATCACCTGCCGGACACCGGCGTCGCAATCAACCGCAGCGCTGCGCGCGGCCGGCTTTACCGACGATCAGCTCGACGGTTGGCGCCCCTACACGGCTTCGGGTTGCGACGCGTGCCACGGTATCGGCTATCGCGGGCGCGTCGGCATCCATCAGGTCATGCCGGTGTCGGATGCGATGCGCGAGCTGATCGTCGCGAACGCAGGCACGCACGCGCTCGCGCGGCTTGCCCAGGCCGAGCGGGTGAGCACACTGCGCGACGCCGCATTGGCGCGCGTGCGGGACGGCACGACCAGTCTCGCCGAAGCACTAAGCGCGACAGAGGTCACATGACAGTCAGGCCCCCTGAAACCGAAGCACGCGACATGCGTTTTGCATGGCGCGGCGTCGATGCTGCGGGTACGCAGCGCAGCGGCATCGTGATTGCGGCCGACGCGGCTGCCGTGCGAATCATGCTCAAGCGCGACAACCTGTTCATCGTCGAACTCACGGTACGTGGACCCGCGCCGCGCCCACAGGCGCGCGCCTCGGAGATTACGCGGTTCACCCGCCAGCTTGCCAGTCTGCTACGCGCCGGGTTGCCGCTTGCGCCCTCCCTCGAGCTGCTGGCGCAAGCACCTGCGCCGCGCCAGCGCGGCATGTCGCGTATCGTCGGTACACTGGCGCGCGACATCACCAGCGGGTTGAGCTTCTCGGCGGCACTGGCGCGACATCCGGCACAATTCAACGCCCTTTACTGCCAGCTGGTCGCGGTCGGTGAAGCGGCAGGCGCGCTCCCGGCGGTGCTGGCTCGCGTCGCCGATGACCGCGAACGCGGCGCCGCGCAACGCGCCAAAGTGAAGGCAGCGCTCACCTATCCCGTCGCGATCCTGCTGCTGGCACTCGCCATCACTGCTGCACTGCTGATATGGGTTGTGCCCACCTTCAAACAGATCTTCGACGGCTTCGGCGCCCGCTTGCCCGCGCCGACACAGATCGTCATGGCGCTATCCGCCGCCGCTGCGCGCTGGAGCGTCCCGGCGCTCGCGTTGACGGTGTGCGCCGGCTTTGCCGTGGCTTACCTGCTGCGCCGCTCAGACGCGGCGCGCGTGACGCTTGCCCGCCTGTCGCTGCGCTTGCCGGTCGCTGGCACGCTCCTCGCCACGTTGTGTGCTGCCCGCTGGAGCCGCGCACTCGGCACGCTGCTGTCAGCCGGTACCCCGCTCGCCGACGCATTCGACTCGCTGACCCACGCCACCGGCAACGCCTACTTCGATCGCGCCACTGTCGACATCGCTGCCCGCCTGCGGCGCGGCGAACGGCTCGCCGCTGCTATGCGTGCAGCGCGTTGCTTCCCGCCCGAGGTGATTCAGCCCGTTGCCGTCGCTGAGGAGTCCGGTGCGTTGGATACCATGCTGATCGACGTGGCATCGCTCAGCGATCGTCAGGTTGACGAAAAAATCAGCACACTGGCGAGCCTGTGCGAGCCATTGGTGATCATCGTGCTCGGGACGCTCGTCGGCGGTCTCGTCATCGCGATGTATCTTCCCATTATTCAACTCGGCAACGTGGTGTAGCATCGCAGCCGAATCCAACTTTTTCGCCATGTCGGCTACCCAGGCACTCGTGTCAGAAACTTCCTTCAGCGCGCTTCATGACCACATCGCGGCCAGCCTCGGCGTCACCTTTGGCGGCTTGCCAGCCAGCGTGCAAATTGTGTTTGCAATCGTGTTCGGTCTGGTGATCGGCAGCTTTCTGAGCGTGGTCGCGCATCGGCTGCCCATCATGCTCGAACGCGCGTGGCGCGAAGAGGTCAGCGAGGCGACCGACCAACCGCTCGAAGACGACGGCCTGCCGGCACGCTATAACCTGTGGCTGCCGCGCAGCGCATGCCCGCACTGCGGCCACGTCCTGCGTGCGTGGGAAAACATCCCGGTGTTGAGCTACCTCTTGCTGCGTGGACGCTGCTCT
>JBEKNG010000519.1:0-4752 GCA_049523075.1 Paraburkholderia sp. | reverse complement strand
CCGGGGCCGTTCAAGGTGAAGCGGCGCGCGCCGCAGTTGTATCGCTCCTTGTCTAACAATCCAGAGTTGGCGCTGCGTGATCCGTTGTCGATGGTGGACTGGATCAACCTGTACGCGATCGCCGTCAATGAGGAGAATGCGGCCGGCGGACGTGTAGTCACTGCGCCGACTAACGGCGCCGCCGGGATCATTCCGGCCGTGCTGCATTACTACACGCGTTTCATGCCGGGTTCCAACCAGCAGGGTGTAATCGATTTTCTGATGACGGCTGCGGCGATCGGCATTCTGTACAAGCTGAATGCGTCGATTTCGGGCGCAGAAGTGGGGTGCCAGGGCGAGGTGGGCGTGGCCTGCTCGATGGCCGCGGGCGCGTTGGCTGCGGTGATGGGCGGCACGCCGGAACAGGTTGAGAACGCCGCCGAAATCGGCATGGAACATAACCTTGGGCTGACCTGCGATCCGGTCGGCGGCATGGTGCAGATTCCGTGTATCGAGCGCAATGCGATGGCGTCGGTGAAGGCGGTCAATGCGGCACGGATGGCGTTGCGCGGGGACGGCAGCCACTATGTTTCGCTGGACTCGGTCATCAAGACGATGCGCGAGACCGGCGCTGATATGAAGACCAAGTACAAGGAAACGTCGCGCGGCGGGTTGGCGGTGAATATTGTTGAGTGTTGAAGTCATAAGGCACGAGGCGCATTGCTGACAGCGCCCTTGCGGCACACCGTCGTTGATGCGCCGCGGCATCGCCCTTCCCCGTGACACCAGCCGCCCAGTCGGCGTAAGCTGTCGAAGCCCGTCGGCCAATCCGTGGCCGACCAGCCGACCGGACCCGACTGGAGGCTTCATCGCAATGCCGCTGCCGAACCTTCCCGCTTCCGCCACCACCACTGGTGCGCGCCTTGTAGTCGATGCCCTGCTGACCCATGGTGTCGAACGTGTTTTCTGCGTTCCCGGCGAGAGTTTCCTTGCCGTACTCGACTCGCTGCACGATGAGACCGAGCGCATCCAGACGGTCGTCTGCCGGCACGAAGCTGCCGCGGCCAATATGGCCGAAGCGGTCGGCAAGCTGACCGGCCGCCCCGGCGTGGCGCTCGTCACGCGCGGCCCCGGCGCAACACACGCTTCGATCGGCGTGCACACCGCGTTCCAGGATTCGACGCCGATGATCCTGCTGATCGGCCAATGCGCACGCGAGCATCTGGACCGCGAGGCCTTCCAGGAAATCGACTATCGACGCATGTTCGGCCAGATGGCCAAGTGGGTCGCGCAGATCGACGATCCGAAACGTATTCCCGAATATCTGAGCCACGCGTTTCACACCGCGACCTCAGGACGGCCAGGGCCGGTTGTGCTGTCGTTGCCCGAAGATGTGCTGAGCGACCTGTGCCCCGTGGTTCCGGGTGCGCCGGCCTATCACCGCGTGGCGGCGTCGCCGTCGGCGGCGCAGATGGAGCAGCTGCGGCAACTGCTCGAAAGCGCCCAGCAGCCGATGGTCATCGCCGGCGGTAGCGGCTGGACACCGGCAGCGTGCGCGGACCTGCAGCGCTTCGTCGAAAGCTGGCAGTTGCCGATTGGACTCGCGTTCCGCTTCCAGGACACACTCGACAACGAACACCCCAATTACGCAGGCGATGTGGGCCTCGGCATTAACCCCGCGTTGGCGAAACGTATCCGTGATGCCGACTTGCTGCTGGCATTCGGCCCGCGTCTCGGCGAAGCGACGACCGGCGGTTACACGCTGCTCGATATTCCGAAGACGAAGCAGACGCTGGTTCATGTGCATCAGGGCGCGGAGGAATTAGGCCGCGTGTATTCGGCGGATCTGCCGATCGTATCGGGGATGCCCGAACTCGCATCGCTACTGGCGACTCTGCAGCCCCCTTCAGAAAGACTGGCGTGGGCGGGAGCCGCGGAAGAGGCACATCGCGCCTATCTCGACTGGCGCACACCGCGCCCGATCCCGGGCAACGTGCAGATGGGCGAAGTCATCCAGCAGCTGCGAGCACACTTGCCCGACGATGCGATCGTGACCAACGGCGCGGGCAATTACGCGACATGGCTGCACCGGCATTTCTCGTATCGGCATTTCCGCTCGCAGCTCGCACCGACGAGCGGCGCGATGGGCTACGGCGTGCCGGCGGCGATTGCGGCGAAGTCGCTCTACCCGCAGCGCGCGGTCGTGGCGCTGGCCGGCGACGGTTGCTTCATGATGTCCGCTCAGGAGCTGGCGACGGCGATGCAGTACGACCTGCACGTGCTTTTCATCGTCGTGAACAACAGTCACTTCGGCACGATCCGCATGCACCAGGAGCGGCACTATCCGAACCGGGTCCACGGCACTGGTCTCACGAATCCGGACTTCGCGGCGTTCGCGCGGTCGTTTGGCGCGCATGGCGAGACGGTGGAGCGCACCGAAGATTTCCTGCCGGCGCTCGAGCGTTCGCTCGCAGCAAAACGGGCAGCAGTGATCGAAATCCGCATGCTGCAGGAAGCGAGCACGCCTGGTGCGACCTTGGAACAGATTCGGGAGCAGGGACGCAAGCTGCGGGGTGAATGACGAGCGCGAACAAAAGTTATGCCGCCCGGCGGGGCGCGAAGCGCAACGCTGGAACGAATGACGGCTTTGTCACTAGCGTGTGTGGTGCGAGAGACGGTCTCGTCTTCGCACCACTAACGGATAAGGACAGAGGTGGACACTTATGAGCTGGCGGTTTGAGCCCGCTTTCTTTTGCCTACTTTTCTTTGCGGCCGGCAAAGAAAAGTAGGTGCCGCCCCGCACAGGGGCAACGCCAATAGACCACTAAGAGATCAAGGAAAGGCCAAAACAAAAAAAGAAAAGCCCCACGAGCCAGGAGACCCGCAGGGCAATAACACCAGGCCAAACAGCAAACGCTCAAAGGACCGCTAGAAAGTCACCCTCAAGCGCCGCCAGGCAAAAAACCCAGCTTACTTCCCACCCACGCTCTGCAGCGTAGTCCACTTCCCATCAACGACCTTATAAAGCGTGATCCCGCCGTTCTTCAGATCGCCTCGCGAGTCATACTCAAGATGAGTCGTAGTAACCGCCGTCATATCAGTCTTGGCGAGCAGCGGCAGATACTTAGCCGGATCGGTAGAGTTAGCCTTCTTCATAGCATCGAACATGGCCATCGCACCGTCATAGGCATACGGCGAATACGTCTGCACATCCTCATTGAAGCGCTTCTTATACTTGGCGACATAATCAGCACCGCCAGGCATCTGATCCAGCGGCAACCCGGCCAGGGAGGCAACGGTCCCATTAGCCGCATCACCTGCGAGCGAAAGGAAAGTCGGCGTATGAACCATCTCACCGCCCATCAGCGGAGCCTTGATGCCGAGCGTCTTCATCTGCTTGACCATCGGCGCCGCTTGCGAATCAGCGCCACCGTAATAAATCAGATCCGGATTAACCGACTTCAGCTTGGTCAAGATTGACTTGAAGTCCACAGCCTTGTCATTGGTGAACTCACGATCGACGATCGTACCGCCGGAAGCCTTCGCTGCCTTCTCGAACTGATCGGCCAGACCCTGGCCATAAGCCGTGCGGTCATCAACAATCGCGATCTTCTTCATGCCCAGGTTCTTGACCGCGAACGTGCCGGCCACCGAACCTTGCTGCGTGTCGGACGTCATCATCCGGAAGGTGGTCTTGAAACCTTGTTGCGTGTACTCAGGCGCCGTCGCCATCGCGATTTCGGGGATGCCTGCGTTCGCGTAGATGCGCGAAGCCGGGATCGTCGTGCCCGAGTTGAAGTGGCCGAGCATGCCCTTGATGCCGTCGTCCACCAGCTTCTGCGCGACGGTCGTGCCGGTGCGCGGGTCAGCCTGGTCGTCGGCCGAGTCCAGTACGAAGCGCACCTGCTTGCCGCCGATCACCGGCTTGCTTGCGTTTTCTTCTTCCACTGCCAGCGTGATGCCGTTCTGGAAGTCCTTGCCGTAATGGGCTTGTGCGCCCGTCATCGGACCAGCAAAACCCACCTTCACGTCTTCGACCTGCTGTGCGTGTGCCGTCCCCGCCAGTGACATGGCTGCGGCGAGCGCCGCGCCTGCCAGCTGTTTCATCTTGTGCTGCATAGCTTCTCCTTGGTACCAGGTGTGAATGGAGCGGTTCCGGGGTTGCCGTACCGCTTCCGTTTTATTGAATCGACCGTCAAAGGATCGCTCAACCGATCGTCATCAAATTCGCATTACCGCCGGCTGCCGCCGTATTCACGCTGACCGAACGTTCCGTCAGGAGACGTTCGAGCGCGTAATCCTCGTCGCCACTTTCCAGCGCGCGTGCCGCCACGCCCTGCACCGAGACGATCGGCCCGGCGCTCTTGGCCACTTCCTTCACCAGCGCCAGCAGTTCGTCGCTATCGCCTTCGAACAGCACCGCGTCGAACGGCGTATCGGCGCTCTTCTTCACGCTCGCGTACTGCTTGAGTGCTGCCGGCAAGACCGACACCAGTTGCTCCCCGGCCGCGCCTTCGAACAGCGCGCGATTGCCGGTGGCGAGCGCCGCGGCAAACTGCACGCGTGCGCCGCTTGCCGTCGACGCCACGCACAACACCGTGCCGCGCGCACCCAGCGTGTAGGTATTGCGCTCGCCGGTCGGCCCGGGCAGCACCGCCGTCGCGCCCGCGAGGCCTTGCGACAGGTAGCCGTCACAACGTGCCGCCAATGCCGGTTGGCGCTCGCCGATCAGCCAGTCACGCAGGGCCGTCAGCGCCGCGGACGGATTATCGC
>JBEKNG010000518.1:0-4763 GCA_049523075.1 Paraburkholderia sp. | reverse complement strand
GGTCTACTATCCACCGCAGCCGTCGCAATCGGATGCCGACCAGTTCGGCGTGGCGCCGCACACCGACTATGGCTGCATCACGCTGCTGTGGCAGGATCAGGTGGGCGGATTGCAGGTGCGCGAGATTGCCAACAACACGTGGGTCGATGCGCCGCCGATTCCTGGCAGCTTCGTCGTCAACGTTGGCGATCTGCTCGCGCGCTGGACCAACGACCGCTTTCGCTCGACGCTGCATCGCGTGATCAACGCGTCGGGACGAGAGCGTTATTCGATCGCCACGTTTTATGATCCGACCTACGGCGCGTTGGTCGATCCGCGCGAACTCGGCACGAGCGAGGCGGACCTCAAATATCAACCGGTCGCAGCAGGCGATTACATTCTTGGGCGCATCAACGACTCCATGGGTTATCGAAAGAAGCAGGCCGCACAGGGGACGACCGCATGACGAACGCGGACCGCGCCGCGCTTTCCACCACGCTGGCCGCGCTACGCGAGGCGCTGGGGGATGATGCAGTGCGCGTGGGCGAACAGATCGGTGAGCGGTCGATGACCGATTGGACGCGTCACGAACCGACGCGTGCCGCGGCCCTGTTGGTGCCGCGCACGACAGAACAGGTTGCGCAGGCGCTGGCGATTTGCCACGCCGCGCATCAAGCGGTGGTGCCGCAGGGCGGCATGACGGGCCTCGCCGGCGGCGCGATTCCGCGCGCCACGGATATTGCGTTGTCGCTCGAGCGTCTCACGGGCATCGAAGAAATCGATCCGGCTTCTGCGACCATGACAGTGCGGGCCGGCACCACCTTGCAGACCGCGCAAGAGGCCGCCGCGCAATCGGGTTTCGAACTGGCGCTCGACCTCGGCGCACGCGGGTCGTGCCAGATTGGCGGCAATCTCGCCACGAACGCGGGCGGCAATCGCGTGATCCAGTCGGGCACCGCCCGCGATCAGGTGCTCGGGCTGGAAGTGGTGCTGGCGAGCGGTGCAGTCTTGAGCTCGCTTGGCAAGATGGTGAAGAACAATACCGGCTACGACCTGAAGCACTGGTTCATCGGTTCGGAGGGAACGCTTGGCGTGATTACCCGCGCAGTATTGCGCTTGCATCCGCAGCGCGCGGCGCGGCATACGGCGCTCGTTGCGCTGGACCATTACGATGCGGCCGTGAGTTTGCTGCGCCGCTTGTCGACACGCTTTGGCAACGACATTGGTGCGTTCGAAATCATGTGGCCGGACTTCTACGATTTCGGCGTTGCCTTGACCGGCACGCGCTCGCCGTTTGCGCAAGCGCATCCGCTGTACGCGTTGATCGAACATGCCAGCTTCGATGCCGCCGACAACGGCGAACGCTTTGCCGCCGCGCTGACCGAAGCACTGGACGCGCACGCTATTCACGATGCTGTCATTGCGCAGTCGATGGCCGATGCGCGCGCCTTATGGGCGGTGCGCGAATGCACGGCCGAGTTTCCGGTGAAGATGGACCCGATCAACTTCGACGTCAGTCTGCCGGTCGGCGAGATCGGCACGTTTGTGGACCGTTGCCGTGCGGCGCTCGATCGTCAGTGGCCGGGTAACCAGGCGTATTTCTTTGGCCATATCGGCGATTCGAATCTGCATCTCACCGTGGATGGCCATTCGGTGCCGGGCGTCGCGCATCACGCGGTGTATGCGTTCGTCTATGAAATGCTGCGACCGTTACATGGATCGGTCTCGGCGGAACATGGGATCGGCTCGCTGAAACGCGAGTTCTTGCCGATCTCGCGTTCGCGTGAGGAGCTGGCCGCGATGGCCGCGATCAAGCAGGCGCTCGACCCACGCGGGATTCTGAATCCGGGCAAGCTGTTCTGAAGGCGGCAATAGTGAAAAGCTCAGTAGGCCACCTGCTCCAGTAATGCGTTCGCAAAACGGCGGTAGAGCCATGCCATGACCGAGGCGGAAAGTACAAGAAACACTGTGTTGACGAACGCCATCGCGATCGTAATCACGAGAGAGCCTTGCAGGCTAGCCAGCAGGAAGGTCTTGCCGCCCGCCACCAGCGCGATGGTCCAGATGAGAAGCAGAGGCAGATACGTCACGAACCCCACACCGGTGATATTCCAGAAATGGCCTCGGCTGTCTTTCCATGCAGCGGGCAACTTCAGCCGGCTGCCTAGCGAGACCGCTGGGTAGAGCAGACTCAGACGGACGATCATGAACAGATACACCAATATCACGGGCAGGGTGATTAACGCGACCGCTGCCGAGCGCAGCGGATGCAAAACCAACGCCGCTCCAACCGTGATGAGGATCATGCCGATTCCAAGGCCGCACGTGAGCAGCAGGTAGCGCCCCAGCGGTTTGCCGTCAAGAGGCATCAAAGGTTGCGTCCCTTCGCCGAGCAGCACGAAACGATTGACCTTGATGGCGAAGCAGCCGGAGACGGCCAGTTGCAGAATCGAGAGAGCCAGCCTGCCAAAGGCGTGAGCGCTGGCCGTTGAGGGGTCGTAATCGGCGCCGGCGACAAGGGGTTGGTGAAAGGACGCAGAAAGTACCCCCGTGCAGGCGATGACGGCGAATACCCCGATAAAGAGTCCCGGCATGTGGACGATGGCTTGCCAGGTGCTGATCCAGCTTTTCTTGACGCAGGTCGTGAAGGTCAACTGTTCCATAGGGTGATTGGCGTGCTCGTATGGGCTTATTGGATTTATGCCACCGGATCATAAATCAATTCGCACGCGTGGTCTGTAAGACATCCGCGTCGTCCTCTGCGTCATCCACGAACGGGTCAGCCTGGTGGCACGCAGCTCAATGCGCATCAATACGCATCAATGCGCATCCAGATACCGCGCAATGACCGGGTAAACATCCACCGCGGCATTCTTGCCGAAGATGCAATCGATATGCCCATACCCCTGAATCAGATGCCGCTCATATTGCTGCGCGCCGAAGCGATCCACCAGCATGTTGAAGGTCGTCTCCGTGCTCACCGGCAGGTAGCAGCGGTTCTCGGTGCCGTGAATGAAACCGATCGGAAAGTCCATGCCCTTGAGGTTGGGCAGATAGACGTTCGCGCCATTTGCATCGACCACGTGTCCCGCGCGTACCATCGTCGCCAGTTGACTGAAGAGCTCGACGTCGTGCACACCGAACAATTCCTGCAGATTGGCGTGAAGCTGTTCGCCGAGTTGCGCGTGTTCATAGAGTAGTCCGTAGAGAAAGGTTGCACGGTGACACAGCGCGTTACCGCAGCCCTCGTCGTGGCCGACAGGATAGATCCGCAGTGCCTCGTCGAGCAGATTGTTCGGCCAGTTGTCGGCGCGCGTCAGGACGGTGAGGTCGCGGACGCCGAGGTGCTGCAGAATCTCCGGCATATGCATGCCCGCCTTGATACGCTGCATCGCGCCGGGAATCGGATGCGCGGACACCTGAGACAGAAGCGCGGAGCGCACGCCCTTGAGCCCCGACAGCAAGGACATGGTGAATGCCAATGCGCCAAAGCAATGCGCCACTACCTGAATCTGGTCCGCACCCGTTCGCTGCCTGATCTGCGCCACCGCGGCCGGGATGTCCTCGCGGGCGATCGCATCCGCCGTGGTGGGTTCAAGCGCGCTCGGCAGTTCGATGCTCATGCGCAGATCCACAAGCCACACGTCGTAGCCGGCCGCGCACAGGAACTCGACGAGGTTGGTCCCGACCAGGTCCGTCGCAAAGATCCGGCTCGACACGCCCGAACCGTGAATCAGCAGCACAGGTCCCTTGTTTCCCGCTTGATAGCGCGTCAGCCTCAATGTCTTGCTGTCCGGTTCAGGCGTGTTGAACCACGTCAACTCCGGCGCGGGTGCGCGCAATGCCCGCTTCAAACGCGGCGCGGCGGCGTCCGGGCTCAGGAACTGCAACGGCGCCGCGACGCCGCCATATTCTGTGAACAGCACGCCAGCGAAGAATTTGCCGAATTTCAGCGTCCATTCGAGTCGCGTCTCGAGATCCGGCGCGTTCGTCACTTCGATGGTGCGCATCTGCTTGAGGAAATTCGCGGGTGTGATGATGAGCGTCGCCTCGCCGATAACGGGCGCATCCACTGCCTCGGAAGCGCGGATCTGTGCGTACAGCGTATTGGTTTGCGGCCACAGTTCGAGCAGCGACGAACGGGTGATGATCTTCTGTCCGAACAGGAAATAGCGCGTGCCTTCTACCGATTCGAGCGTCATCCGGTAGTTCATGTCGCGCCGGTCGACTTGGGTTTCGTCGACGACGAACAGATTGAACTGCCCGTCGGCAATCGTCATCGGCTGTGCCGACAAGGCTGGACACGTCAGCGTGCCCAGCGTGCGAGCGGCATGCTGCGGAGTGCTGAGCATGTCGGCCAGATCGTCGGACTCCACGGTAAGCGTAAAGCTCATCGGGCTGCTGCCACTGTCGGGCGAAGGGCCGCCTGTTAGCGCCCCGGGTGCATAGCTGCCGACCATGGTTTCGGTGAAGCGCAGGCCGATCTTCTGCGGTGGCGGTGGGACAGCGTCACCCTGTGACGCGTAGTCGATCTGCCAGCCTTGCGCCGCGGCGAGCTGCGCGCAGTTGCGCTCGGCTAACGCCGAGATGGTCAGGAGCGGATTCACCCCGAGCGAGAGCGGCACCACCGCTCCGTCCATCACATACAGGCCGGGATGTACGGCCGTGCCGGTCGCCTCCGAGAACACCCGGCCGGCCTCGTCGACCACGCCGTGTTCCGCCGCATCCGCCATCGCGCAACCGCCTAGCGGATGGACCGTCACCAGGCCATCGCCGAGCAATTG
>JBEKNG010000517.1:0-4763 GCA_049523075.1 Paraburkholderia sp. | reverse complement strand
CGCTCGCCCATCAGGAACGAAGGCCGCACGATGGTCAGCACCGGATAGTCGAGCTTCTTGAGCCCTTCCTCCACATTCCCTTTCACGCGGCTGTAAAAAGTCCGCGCCTGCGGATCGGCGCCGATCGCGCTGACAATCGCAAAGTGCGACGCGCCATGGCGGCGCGCGATGCCTGCAATCCGCAGCGGATACTCGTAATCCACTTTGCGGAACGCGTTCTGCGAACCGGCCGTGCGGATAGTCGTCCCCAGTGCGCAGATCACCGAATCGACATCGAAGATTTCCGAATCCGCGTCGGGCCAGTCGTAGTCGACCACATGCTCGACGATCCGGTTGGTCCCGGTCGAACCCGTCACGGCCACCCCCGATGCCCGGCGCACCAGCATCCGCACCTCACGAACCCGGTCGTCGCGGGCGAGCAATCGCAAGCACGCATTCCCGACGAGACCCGTGCCGCCAAGCAGCAACACGGTCTGTTTGCGGACGGCATTGGCCTGGCTGGACGCGAAGGAAGTCGACATGCGTGAGTCCGTCATAAAAGGGCACCGCCGCATCTTACCGCGTCGACGAAACCTTCACCCTCCGTACACTTCCTGGAGCTGCCCCTGAGCCGCGCTGCTCGCCAGTACCGCCTCGATAAAGTGCAGCCCCGCGACGCCGTCGTCGACCGTCGTGAGAAGCCGGCTTTCCGGCGGAGGCTCCTTGCCCGCATCCAATGCCTCGATTTGCAATGCGGCGTCCTTATAGAGTTGTGCGAACGCCTCCAGATAGCCCTCAGGATGCCCCGGCGGTACACGCGTAGCATGCGCCGCAATCGCGCTCTTTACCCGCCCGCGCGTCAGCCGCTCTGCCGCGCCACCCAACGGCGTGAACCACAACTCGTTGGGGTTCTCCTGATCGAAGGCAAGACCCGCTTTCGTGCCATATACGCGTAGCCGTAGCGCGTTTTCCGCGCCGCCTGCCACCTGGCTCGCCCACAGTATGCCGCGCGCACCGCTCTCGTAGCGCAGCATTGCCTGCACGTGATCGTCGACGCGGCGCCCGGGCACGAAAGTATGCAGCTCGGCTGAAAGCCATTTAGGCTGCATGCCGGTCACGAATGACGCAAGGTGATACGCGTGCGTGCCGATATCGCCGAGGCAGCCTGCCGGGCCAGCCTGCTGTGGGTCGGTGCGCCAGCCGGCCTGTTTGTTGGTGCCGGATTGCTCGATCGGCTCCGCAAGCCAGTCCTGTGCGTATTCGACCTGCACGACGCGCACCTCTCCGAGTTCGCCCGCCTCGATCAGTTCGCGCGCATGACGAACCATCGGATAGCCGGAATACGTATGCGTCAGCGCAAACAGCCGTTTCTTCTCCCGCGCGAGTCTGGCCAGAGCCTGCCCCTCCGAGAGCGACACGGCGAGCGGTTTGTCGCAGATCACGTGGATACCGGCTTCGAGAAAGGCGGTGGCCACCGGCGCATGCAGATGGTTCGGCGTCACGATCGCCACGGCGTCAATGCCGTCGTCTTTGCGCGCGGCTTCCGCTTGCGCCATCTCGCGCCAGTCCGCGTAACTGCGAGCGATGCCGGCTTCTTCCGCACTCGCCTTGGCGCGCTCTGGATCGGACGACAATGCGCCCGCCACCAGTTCGAAGCGATCGTCAAGGCGCGCGGCGATCCGGTGCACAGCGCCGATAAAGGCGCCCTGCCCGCCGCCGACCATGCCAAGCCGTAACTTTCGTGTCATGGGAGGTACTCCTTGTGATGATGTGCTCAAGCCCGCGTCGCCACACGCGCGACGCGCACTCGCTACGATGACGCCCAAAATACCGCTCAGATACCCAGCACGCGCTTCAATTGCGCCGTATCGACGCCGCTGCCCGCGAAGTCGTCGAAAGAATGTTCTGCAACCCGAATCATGTGACGGCGAATGAAGTCCGCGCCCTCGCGCGCGCCGTCTTCCGGATGCTTCAGCGCACATTCCCATTCGAGGACGGCCCAGCCCGGATAATCGTATTGCGCCATCTTCGAAAAGATCGCGCCGAAATCGATCTGCCCATCGCCCAGCGAGCGGAACCGGCCCGGACGTTCGACCCAGTCGCTGTAACTGCCGTAGACGCCGGCCTTGCCCGTCGGACGAAACTCCGCATCCTTCACATGGAAGGCCTTGATGCGCTCGTGATAGATATCGATGAACGCGAGGTAATCGAGTTGCTGCAGCACGTAGTGGCTCGGATCGAACAGAATGTTCGCGCGACGCTGTCCGCGCGTTCCGTTCAAGCGCTCCAGAAAGCGCTCGAAGGTCACGCCGTCGTGCAGATCCTCGCCGGGGTGCAGTTCGTACGCGACATCCACGCCCACCTCGTCGAACGCATCGAGAATCGGCGTCCAGCGGCGCGCCAGTTCATCGAAGGCGGCATCAACGAGGCCTGCGGGCCGCTGCGGCCACGGGTACACATACGGCCACGCGAGCGCGCCGGAAAACGACACGTGCGTGTCGAGCCCGAGCCGCCGCGACGCCTGCGCCGCCAGCTTCAGTTGATCGATCGCCCATTCGGTGCGCGCCTGCGGATTGCCGCGCACGTGCGGCGCGGCGAAACCATCGAACAGCAGGTCATAAGCGGGATGCACCGCCACCAGTTGACCTTGCAGATGCGTCGCCAGCTCGGTGATCTCGACGCCGGCGTCAGCCACGACACCCAGCAACTCGTCGCAATAGGTCTGGCTCGCGGCGGCCTGTTCGAGGTCGATCAGGCGTGCGTCGACCGGAACCTGAATCCCCTCGTAGCCGAGACTGGCGGCCCAGGTCGCCATGTTTTCCAGCGTGTCGAAGGGCGCCTTGTCGCCCAGGAACTGGGCCAGGTAGATCGCCGGTCCCTTGATGGTTTTCATCGTATCTGTCCTCGGTTAAAGGGTTGGGCCGCGCGCCGCCGGGCGCGCGGCCGGCGCGTTAAAACGGTGAATCCGGGAAGTAGTATTCCTTCGCGTTTTCCTTCGTGACGAGCACCGACGGAATGATCGTCTTCGGCGGCAACGTCTGGCCCTTCAGACGGGCTTCGGCCGTCAGCTTGATCGCGTCGTAGATGAACTTGGGCGAATACGTGACGTCCGCGTTAATGATCTTGTCACCGTCCAGCACACGCTTGATCATCTCTTTCGATCCGGCGCCGCCCAGCACTTCCTTGATATCCGTGCGCTTCGCCTGATCGATGGCCTTGAGCACGCCCACCGACATGTCGTCATCGGCAGACCAGACCGCGTCGATATGCTTGAAGCGCGTCAGGTAGTCCTGCATGACCTTGAACGCGTCGTCGCGATTCCAGTTGGCGTATTTCGCGTCGAGCACCTTCACGCCGGGGCACGCCTTCAAGGCTTCGGTGAACGCGCTATAGCGTTCGTTATCGAGCGTGGTCGGAATACCGCGTAACGCGACAATGTCGCCATGACCGTTCAGTGTTTTGCAGAAGTACTCGCCGGCGATCCTGCCGAATGCGGTGTTGTCGCCTGCCACGTACGCATCCTGGGCGCTGGTGTCGGTCAGACCGCGATCCACCACCGTCACGTAAATGCCCTTCTTCTTCACCTGCGCCACCGGCTGCGTCAGCGATGCCGATTCATGCGGGAAGATCACGAGTGCGTTGATCTTGTTGACGGTGACCATGTCCTGCAACTGGTTCGCCTGTTCCGGCGCGCTCGCCGAGGTTTTGAGGATCACCTTCAGGTCGGGATGCGCCTTCTCCATGTCCTCCTTGGCCTTGTTCGCCCACCAGTCGATGCCGCCGGTGAAGCCGTGATCGGCCGTCGGGATGGCCACGCCCAGAATGACCTTGTCGTCGGCGCGCGCGGCGCCCGCCGCCCCCAGTATCCCCAACGCCAGCACGCCGGCACTGATCGCTCGAATGACCTGTTTCATGGTGTGTCTCCTATCTATGAGGCGCTTTCGTGTGCGCCGGATTCTTGACTGCTGCCTACCGCCATGCCCTGCACCTGCCCACCACCCCTCTCTACCGCCGCCCGCGCTGCAAAAACGCCACAACGATAATCACCGCGCCCTGCACCGCCGCGTTCAGATACACGCTGATGATGCTGGTGAGATTCAGAATGTTCGCGATCACCGACAGCAGGATCGCGCCGATCACCGTGCCGATCACGCGCCCCTCGCCGCCCTTGAGCGCGGTACCACCAACCACCACTGCCGCGATGGCCTCCAGTTCCCACAGGATGCCGGTGGTTGGCGTGGCCGAACCGAGGCGCGGCACGTAGAGCACTGTCGCGACGCCGACGCAAATACCAAGGAGAACGTACGTAATGATCTTCACCGTATCGACGCGAATCGCGGCATAACGCGCCACCTGTTCATTCGAGCCGATCGCCTGCACATGGCGGCCGAACGCGGTGCGGTTCAGGATCAGCGTGCCGCCCGCCGCCACCACGAGAAACACCCAGATCGGCACCGGCACGCCGAGCAAACTTGCGTAATACACCGGGCTGTAGAGATCGGTCAGCGAGTTGTTGAGCGTGAGTGCGCCACCGTCGGCCAGCCACGTGAGCACCGCGCGAAAGATGCCGAGGGTGCCCAACGTGACGATGAACGGCTCGATACGCCCTTTGGTAATCAGCAGGCCGTGCGCCCAGCCGAACAGTCCACCCAGCACAAACGCAAGCACGATGCCGATGGCAATGATCGCGAGCGGCGCGAAGGTGTGGCCGCCGACTCCCGCCGACAAGCCGTTCATCAGCCAGATCATGCTGCCGGCAATCAACGCCGCCATCGAGCCGACCG
>JBEKNG010000516.1:0-4767 GCA_049523075.1 Paraburkholderia sp. | reverse complement strand
ATCGCTTCGATGCCGCTTGCGCCCGGCAACGAGACGTCCATCACCACCACGTCCGGCCGCAGCGTGCAAAAACGCTGATAGGCCTGCGCGGCATCGGCCGCCTCGCCACACACATGCACGTCGGCATTCAGTTCGAGCAAGCGCCGGTAGCCTTCCCGCACCACCGCATGATCGTCGACGAGCAGGACGGAGATATCTGCCGCTGCCATGTCAGCCTCCTGTGTGGTCGTGGCCGGTGATGTCGCTGCCGCTGTCGCCGCGTAGCTTGCCGTCCGCCCGGGCGCCCACAAGCCTGCGCGAGTTGGCGTCATTGCGAAACAGGATCGGCTGCTCGCGCGGCAGGGCGGTGGCGGCCGCACGCCGGGCCACGTTCACAACGTTCACCACGGTGTCATGCGATGGCGATTTGTCGCAGACCGGATCGGCATTGGCCGCATCGCCTGTAAGCAGATAGGCCTGGCAACGACAGCCGCCGAGGTCGCGTTCCTTTTCGTCGCAACTGCGGCAGGGCTCCTTCATCCAGGCGAGGCCGCGAAAGCGGTTGAACGCGTCGCTCTCGTACCAGATCTCGCGCAGAGAGGTCTCTTTCACGTTCGGCAGCACGAGACCGGGCAGACCGCGTGCAGCGTGACAGGGCAGCGCCGCGCCGTCCGGGGCGATGCCCAGGAACACCGCACCCCAGCCATTCATGCAGCGCTTCGGGCGTCGTTCGAAGTAGTCCGGCACGACAAAGAAGATCTTGCAGCGCTCGCCATGCGTGCGGCGGTAACGCTCGACGACCGCTTCGGCTTCCTCGAGCTGTTCACGCGTCGGCATCAACTGCGCTTCGTTTTGATGCGCCCAGCCGTAGTACTGCGTGTTGGCGAGCTCCAGGTACTCGGCGCCCATCGCCAGCGCCATGTCGATAATCTTGTCGACGTGCGGCAGGTTGTAACGATGCAGCACGCAATTGAGCACCATCGGAAAGCCGTGCCGTTTGATCGATGCGGCCACGCGTTGTTTCAGATCGAAGGTGCGGGTGCTGCTCAGGAAGTCGTTCAGCTCCTGGGTCGAATCCTGGAATGACAACTGGATATGGTCGAGGCCGGCTGCCTTCAGGTCGTCGAGACGTTTTTCGGTGAGACCGACACCGGATGTGATCAGATTCGTATAAAAACCGAGCTTGCGAGCCTCGCCGACCAGCACTTCGAGATCGTCGCGCACGAGCGGCTCGCCGCCTGAAAACCCGATTTGTGCGGCGCCGAGCGCGCGCGCCTCACGCAATACGCCGAGCCACTGTTCCGTACTGAGCTCGCGGCTGTGATCCGTGTAGTCGACCGGGTTGGAGCAGAACGCGCAGTGCAGCGGACAGCGATAAGTCAGCTCCGCGAGCAGCCAGAGCGGCAGCGGAATCCCGTTTGGGACCGCTTGAGATTGAGCAGCGGCGGCAGGTAGTGAAAGGTCCGTCATGGCGCTACTCCAGCCAGCCGCGCAACTGCGCGTCGGCAACGAACGCACGCACTTCGGGACCGAGCCCGGTTGCGTTGAAAGCCTGCTCCAGGTCGGCAATCAGCGTGTTCATATCGCGTGTGCCGTCGCAACGTTTGAGAATTTCCGCCGCACTCTGATTGAGCTTCACCATCCCTTCGGGATAGAGCAGCACGTGAGCGTTCTGAGCAGGCTCCCATTGCAGACGAAAAAGCTTGCTGATCGTCAGACGATCAGCAGTTGGCGTGGCGCCGCCGGCGCGTGGCAGGTCGTTCATTGCGGGAAGGCCTTTTCGATCGAGTCCAGCATGGTCCAAAGGATGTCGAGCTTGAATTGGAGGATCTCGAGCGCGCGTTCCTGTTGTTCGCGCCGTGTGAAATGATCGAGCGTGACTTCGAGCCCGTGCTGCACGTCGCGCTGCGCAAGCGTGATGCGCGAGCGGAAATACGCAAGACTGGAAGGCTCGATCCAGGGATAGTGTTCCGGCCAGCTCGCGAGCCGGTCGCGATGAACCTGTGGTGCGAACATTTCGGTGAGCGACGAGCAGACCGATTCTTGCCACGGTGCGCGGCGCGCGAAATTTACGTAGGCGTCGACGGCGAAGCGCACGCCTGGCGTCACCTGCTTTAGCGACCAAAGGTCATCACGCGACAGGCCGACTGCGTCGCCAAGGCGCGCCCATGTTTCGATGCCGCCTTCCTCGCTGCCATAGCCGTCGTGATCGAGAATGCGCAGCACCCAGCGGCGGCGTGTTTTGCGATCTGGGCAATTCGACAGCACGGCCGCGTCCTTCAGTGGGATGTTGATCTGATAATAGAAGCGATTGGCGACCCAACCGCGAATCTGCTCGCGCGAGCAGCCGCCGCTATTCATCTTCACGTTGAATGGATGATGGATGTGATACGCCGTGCCTTTCGCGCGCAGCTGTGCTTCGAATTCTTCGCGGGTCCAGGCGGGCTGGTCGCCGCCTCCGCTCGTCCCTGCATCCCGCAGCGGCGTCGTGCCTAAGGTGTCTTTTGCGTTCATGCCGTCTCCGTTTTGTGCTTTTTAGCTGTGTTTTTAAACTGCAGCTTCGTCGCCTCGCTTCACAGCTTCGTTTCACAGCCTCGCTCGCAGCTCATTTCACAGCTTCACTTCATATTTCGAACGTCATTCCGTCATGCGCCACTTCGATGCCGTGTTCGGTCAGGATGCGGCGCTCGGGGCCATCCTCGACGAGAATCGGATTGGTGTTGTTGATGTGAATCAGCACCTTGCGGACGTTGCGTGCCTCGAGTGAGTCCAGCACTTCGATCATGCCGCCCGGGCCAGACTGCTCCAGATGGCCCATATCGGCAGCGGTCTTCTTCGAGAGACCCAGGCAGATCATTTCATCGCCAGTCCACAGCGTACCGTCGACGAGCAACAGATCCGCCTCACCCATCGCGGCGTGCACGTGCGCTTCGACCGCCCCGAGTCCCGGCGCGTAGAACACGCGCTTGCCGGTTTGCCGGTTCGTGAAGACAAGTCCGATGTTGTCGCCGCGCTCGGGCGCGTGCCGATGCGGCGAATAGGGTGGCGCCTTGCTCGACAGCGGCAGCGCGTCGATCTGCACACCGTTCAGCGCGTCTATGACGAGCGGTGCGCCGTCGAGCGCGATGCGGAGATGCTCGACACCGCAATAGTGCGAGAGGATCGGCGCGACCGGAAAACCGCTGCACAGGTCCTGCCATACCGAATCGGTTGCGTAGAGCGGCAGCGGCGTGTCGCGTTCGCGCAGCATCAGCAAGCCGGTGACATGGTCGATCTGCGCGTCGATCACCAGCACCGCGGCGATCCCGCTATCGCGCGCGCGGCGGGCCGGCTGCAGTTCGGGGTTGGCGGCGATCTGCGCGAGCAGATCGGGTGACGCGTTGACGAGCAGCCAGTCCTCGCCGTTCGCACTCACCGCGATCGACGATTGCGTGCGGCGCGTAGCCTTCAACGTGCCGCGCCGCACGCCGTCGCAATTGCGGCAATTGCAGTTCCATTGCGGGAATCCGCCGCCCGCCGATGAGCCGAGTACCTTGATCTTCATGTTGCGCGCCGCATCATGGCAGCATCCTCGCGAGCAGATTGTCGCGATCGATCAACTGATGCTTGAGCGCGCCCGCGACGTGCAGCGCAATCAGTACGATCAGCGCATAGCCGATGGCCTTGTGAAGACCGAAGAAGAGTTCGCGTAAGCCCGCGTCGTCCCAGCCCCACTGCGGCAGCGGGAGGCCCCAGAAGCGTGTCCCAAAGCGGTTGAACGACGAACCGAGATACCCGCACAGCGGCATCGCGACCATTGCGACATATAAAAGGCCCTGCGTAGTGCGCGCGGCGGCGCGTTGCCACGGTCGCATCGGCGGCAAGGGTGGCCGTTGAAGGGCCACACGCGCCATGATGCGGAGAAGCACCAGCAGGAAAACCGTTAGTCCGACCGACTTGTGAAGGTTGAGCAGCGTCGCCTTGAGAGGCAGACCCTTTGGTAGTCCGACCATATAGAGTCCAAGCGCGAGCAGGCCGATGATGCCAAGTGCAATCAGCCAATGCAGCGCGATCATCGAGCCGGCATAGCGCGGCGCGGATGCGTCGGCGCCCGCCTGTGCGGGGGGAGAATGCGCCATCGTCATGCCTGTCTCCTTCGTTATTCGGTGTTTCTGTCGAACACTGTTGGACTGCGTGTATTGCGGGGCGGGGTCGCGACGACTAGCTCACGACCAGTATTTCACCGCGTCCGTCGACCGCGAGATCGCCCGCATAGCGCGTCGGCAAACTCGCTGTGCGCCACTGCGAAAAGGGTGCGATCTCATTCGCGAGACTGCGCACGAGAAGCCCCCAGAACACATCGAAACCGCGACCGCCCTCGGTGAACGTCGCCGGCAAGTGCCTGGGCGGGTGGGCGAGCAGAAGTGTGCCGCGCCTCATACCGTATGCATAATGCGCGCCCACTTGACCGGCGATGCCGATGGTGCCCGCTACGAGCCGTGATGCGGCAAAGTCGCCGGCATTGCCGCCGACGAGCACGAGGCCCCGCCTCATACGATCAGCAAGCCGCGCGCCTGCATTGCCATGAATCGTCAGCGTGCCGCCTGTCATGCCTTCCATGTCGCCGGCGAGCGCGCCGGCGGCGAAATCGCCGCTATGGCCGCTCACCGTCAGGCGGCCGCCGCGCATTTCGCAGGCGGTGAAGTGGCCCGTATCGCCGTCGATGCGCAACACGCCCCCCGCCATCTGGAAACCGCTGTAGTCGCCGGTCGAACCATGTACGACGAGGCGCCCGTCCGTCATGCGCGC
>JBEKNG010000515.1:0-4793 GCA_049523075.1 Paraburkholderia sp. | reverse complement strand
CGATGGCACGCTGGGCGCGCAGGAACGACATGATTTTGCATCTGCATCGCGCGGGTCACAGTACCTATACGCGGCAGCGCAATCACGGCATCTCGTTCCGCGTGATCGCCAAGTGGCTGCGCATGGCGGGTGTCGATCACGCGCATGCGGGCACCGCGGTCGGCAAGCTCGAAGGCGATCCACTATCGGTACAGGGGTATTACAACGTGTGCCGCGAAGCGCACAACGAGGTCGATCTGTCACGCGGGATTTTCTTCGAGCAGCCGTGGGCCGGCTTGCGCAAAGTGATGCCGGTAGCCTCGGGCGGTATTCACGCGGGACAGATGCACCAACTGCTCGATCTGTTCGGCGACGACGCAATCCTGCAGTTCGGCGGCGGCACGATCGGCCATCCGGCCGGAATTCAGGCGGGTGCGGTGGCGAATCGCGTCGCGCTCGAAACGATGGTGAAGGCGCGCAACGAGGGCCGCGACATCGCGCATGAAGGGCCGGACATTCTCGAAGCCGCGGCGCGCTGGTGCACGCCGCTCAAACAGGCGCTCGATACGTGGCGGGATGTGACCTTCAACTACGCGTCGACCGACACGCCAGATTTCGCTGCTACGCCGACCGCGGCCTGAGCTGCGGGCATTTGAAGATTCTCAAGGCAGGTCCGGCAGCAGTGCAGCCGCACTGCGTTGGAGGCTATTGGCGCCGTTTCCGACCGCTGCATTCATCAACGAGGTACGTCATGCGTATTACACAGGGCACGTTTTCCTTCTTACCGGAACTGACCGACGAGGAGATCAGCTTGCAGATCGACTACGCGCTGAGCCAAGGGTGGGCCTGTTCGGTCGAATTCACCGACGACCCGCATCCGCGCAACACCTATTGGGAAATGTGGGGCCTGCCGATGTTCGATCTGCACGACGCGGCCGGCGTGTTGCAGGAAGTGAAGGCGTGCCGCGCGGCGCGTCCGCAGCACTACATCAAGATCAACGCATTCGACTCGGTGCGCGGCTTCGAGACCATGCGCCTGTCGTTCATCGTCAATCGTCCGGACGATGAGCCGGGCTTCCGCCTCACGCGTCAGGACGGGCCGGGACGGGTACAACGGTACGGGCTGTCGAGCTACGCGGGCGACCGGCCGTCGGGTGAGCGATACGCACCGGCGCGCTAGAAGATGAACTGCGCACAACTGCCCGATGTCGATCTCGCCGCGCTCTATCGCGACTCGGGCATCGGCGACGTGCTGGCCGAACTCGACCGCGATCTGGTCGGGCTCGCCCCGGTGAAGACCCGTATTCGCGAGGTCGCGGCGCATCTGCTCGTCGAGCGGGCACGCGACTCGCTCGGTCTCGCAGGCGGCGCGCCGACTCTCCATATGTGTTTCTCCGGCAATCCCGGTACCGGCAAGACCACGGTCGCGCTGCGCATGGCCGAAGTGCTGCACCGGCTCGGCTATGTTCGCCGCAATCATCTGGTTTCGGTGACGCGCGACGACCTGGTCGGCCAGTACATCGGCCATACCGCCCCGAAAACGCGCGAGGTGTTAAAGCGCGCGATGGGCGGTGTGCTTTTCATCGACGAAGCGTATTACCTGTATCGCCCGGAAAACGAACGCGACTACGGTCAGGAGGCGATCGAGATCCTGCTCCAGACAATGGAAAACCAGCGTGACGATCTGGTCGTGATTCTCGCCGGTTACGCGGCGCGCATGGAAGTGTTCTTCGAGAGCAATCCGGGTTTTCGTTCGCGCATCGCGCATCACATCACGTTCCCCGACTACGACGGCGGGGAATTGCTCGACATCGCCGAGCGGATGCTCGCGACGATGCACTACCGCTTCGACGCCGACTCGCGGCGCGCCTTTGCGGACTATCTCGCCCTGCGCAGCCGGCAACCGAATTTCGCTAACGCCCGCTCGGTGCGCAATGCGCTCGATCGCTCGCGGCTGCGCCAGGCCAATCGCCTGTTCGCCACAGCGATGCAAGGCGGCGCGCCAATCGACGCCGCCGCGCTGACCCTGATTGCCGCCGCCGACGTCCGCGCGAGCCGCGTGTTCGCCGAGCCACTTGCAGCAAGCAATGGGATACCTGCGTCCTCTCATGCAACGCGCGCCGCGCTGGCGCCGCCAGGCTGAACGAAAACAATCCCTCAGGAGATCGCCATGCAAGACGGACGTACGACCCTCTCGAAGTTCCTGATCGACACGCTCGACCGCCAGCCTGGATTGGCGGGGACAGCGTCAAATCCCGGCCTCTCGGCGCTCCTGATCGACGTGGCCGCCGCTATCAAGTCGATCTCCGCGATGCTCACCAAGGGCGCGCTTGGTGGCAACTACGGCTCCGCCCAGAGCATCAACACGCACGGCGAGGAGCAGAAGAAGCTCGATGTCGCGACCAACGAGATCTTCGTGCAGCAGTGCGAGTGGGACGGACTGCTCGCCGCGATGGCGTCCGAGGAAATGGAGACCGTCTACTCGATTCCACCGGGCTATCCGCGCGGCGACTATCTGCTCGCCTTCGATCCTCTCGATGGTTCGTCGAATATCGACATCAACGGCGTGGTGGGATCGATCTTTTCGGTGCTGCGCAATGGCAATGGCAATGGCGATGGCCATGGTAATGGCAACGGCGATGTCGGCGAGTCCGCGTTTCTGCTGCCGGGCCGCGAACAGGTCGCAGCGGGCTACGCGGTCTATGGGCCGTCGACAATGCTCGTGCTTTCGGTCGGCGACGGCACGCATGGCTTCACGCTGGAGCGCGACATCGGCAACTTCGTGCTCACGCATTCGAACATCCGGATTCCCGAAGACACCGTTGAGTTCGCGATCAACGCATCGAACGAACGGTTCTGGGAGCCTCCAGTGCGCCGTTACGTGCAGGAGTGCAAGGACGGGCGCAGCGGTTGCCGCGCAAGCGACTTCAATATGCGCTGGATCGCGTCGATGGTCGCCGAGGTGCATCGCATCCTGATGCGCGGTGGCGTGTTCATGTACCCGCGCGACTCGAAAGTGCCGGCCATGGAAGGGCGCCTGCGGCTTTTGTACGAAGCCAACCCGATGAGCTTTCTGATCGAACAGGCGGGCGGCCTTTCGATCACCGGGCGCGAACGCATTCTCGACGTCGTGCCGCGCGCGCTGCATGGACGCGTGCCGGTGATCCTCGGCTCGAAAAACGAGGTGGAACGCATTGGGCGCTATCACGGTGAATACGACCGCGGCGAGGATCAACCATTCACATCGCCGCTCTTTAGCCGGCGCTCGCTGTTCCTGCCGGGTTTCACGGCTTAGCAGTTTGAACAGCGAAGTTCGCGGGCTGCGGTCCGATCAGAACACCCCCAATCCGGAGACAAACGCATGTCAGTCAAACACCCGATCGTCGCGGTGACCGGTTCGAGCGGCGCCGGCACCACGACTGTGATGAAGAGCTTTACCCATATTTTCCGGCGCGAAAAGATCAACGCGCAGATCGTCGAAGGCGACGCTTTTCACCGTTATGACCGCAACGGTATGCGCGAAGCCATGAAGCAGCACGAGCGGGATGGTGCACCGAGCTTCAGCCATTTCGGACCGCAAGCCAATCTGCTCGAAGAACTGGAGGCACTCTTCGCTACTTACGCCGAACGCGGCACCGGGAAGCTGCGCCACTATGTGCACGACGAGGGCGAAACGCGGCTCTACAAGCAGGATGCGGGGACCTTCACGCCGTGGGAGGAAGTCACGGCCGGCACCGACCTGATGTTCTATGAAGGGCTGCACGGCGCGGCGGTGACTGACAGCATCGACATCGCGCAGCATGCGGATCTGCTGATCGGCGTCGTGCCCATCATCAATCTCGAATGGATCCAGAAACTGCATCGCGACCAGACCATGCGCGGTTACTCGCACGAGGCAGTGGTCGATACGATCCTGCGGCGCATGCCTGACTACGTGAACTACATCTGTCCACAGTTCTCACGCACGCATGTGAACTTCCAGCGCGTGCCGACCGTGGATACGTCGAATCCGTTCACCGCCCGCGAGATTCCGCAGCCGGACGAGAGCTTCGTCGTAATCCGTTTCGCGCGGCCGAAGGGAATCGACTTCCAGTATCTGCTGACGATGCTGCACGACTCGTTCATGTCGCGGCCGAATGTGATCGTCGTGCCGGGCGGCAAGATGGGCCTCGCGATGCAGCTGATTTTCACGCCGATGATTCTGCAACTGATCGACCGGCGCTCGCGCGTCTGAGGGTGTTCGACCGCCAGCCTGGCGCGTGGCGCGACGCGGTCTTGCCGCCGAGCGAAGGCCGCCGCGTCGCGCAATTCACGCCATAAACATGAACAGACGGCACGCAAAGCGCGCCACGATCCGATCCGATTCGACCTCGAGGAGTTTGCGATGGCCTTCATAGCACTGCGGCAACTATTGGACCACGCGGCCGAGCACGGCTACGGCGTGCCCGCGTTCAATGTCAATAATATGGAGCAGATCCAGGCGATCATGCAGGCCGCCGAGGCGACCGCGAGCCCGGTGATCCTGCAGGCGTCGGCGGGCGCTCGCAAGTATGCGGGCGAACCGTACTTGCGCCATCTTGTGCTTGCCGCGCTCGAGGCGCATCCGGATATCCCGCTCGTGCTACACCAGGATCACGGTGCGAGTCCGGCGGTGTGTCAGCAGGCGATCCGTTCGGGCTTTACATCGGTGATGATGGACGGCTCGCTACTGCCGGACCAGAAGACGCCCGCCGCCTACGAGTACAACGTCGACGTGAGCCGCCGGGTTGTCGAGGCGGCGCACGCGGTGGGCGTTTCTGTCGAAGGTGAGCTGG
>JBEKNG010000514.1:0-4793 GCA_049523075.1 Paraburkholderia sp. | reverse complement strand
GTAGTCGCCGCGCGATTGCGCCAGGATCTTAATCCCTACGCCCCGGACGTCATTGTTTGCGACAGCAGCGCCGCTGCACGTGCGGCCGGTCGAACGCTTGCGCGACAGACTGACCCCGTTCCCGTTTTTGTGCGAACTGCATCCGACCGCTTTCGTTATATGGGCGAGTACGTCACGGATGTATCGTTCACCGCGCCGCTTGACTATGAGAAATACATAAAGAACAGTGGCTTTACGCTCGGTCAGATTTCTCGCGTGGTCAAGATGAAGCGCCGTTGACTCAAAGCGTTTGCCGCGCTGAACTACCGTGTTCGGTCGGTCGCTGCTGGGCGGCCCCGACCGAACACATTGATCGATAAATGCTTCCAGTCCGGCATTCATGAAGCGCTCAGTGCCGACTGCGAACGTTCCCAGCGTCAGCCAGCGATCTACAGCGGGCTTTCGACCTTGAGGAACAGTCAGGGATGGACCGGGATAAGAAAAATGGGCTAAGGTTCCGAATATATCGGACACAGATGTCCTCAATTTGTCTCGGGATACGGCGATGGATAGCCTCAGCGGTATTGCGATGTTCGTCCAGGTGGCGGAGACCCGCAGTTTTACGGAGGCGGGACGACTGCTTGGGGTATCGTCTTCGGCTGTCGGCAAAAGCATTGCGCGCATGGAGGAGCGCCTGGGCGTGCGGCTGTTTCATCGCAGCACCCGCAGCATCACGCTGACGGCCGAAGGCGCCTTGTTTTTGGAGCGGTGCCGGCGCATCCTCGGCGAGGTCGAAGCGGCCGAAGCTGAACTCTCCAATGCCGCCGGAAGTCCGCGTGGCAGGCTGCGAATCAGCACGCCGCAATTGTCCGGGCTGATCATGCCGGCACTGGATGGCTTCATGGTGCAATACCCCGAAATCGAGCTCGACATCGATCTCTCGGATCGTATGGTGGACATCATCGAAGAAGGCTTCGATGCAGTCATTCGCACCGGTGAGCAACACGACTCAAGGCTGGTATCGCGCCGTCTCGGTTCCTGCGGTCAGGTGCTGGTCGCCTCGACCGGATATCTCAAGAAGCACGGCTTACCCGCACATCCATCCGAGCTCGTCCAGCACGCCTGCCTGCTGCACAGATTCCCTGTCAGCGGCAAGCTGGAACGCTGGCCGTTTCAGCTTGCCGCATCGGAAACGGAGCCGGAGCTGCCGCAAACTTTCGTCAGCAACACCATTGAAGTGCTCGGCTTTCTTGCGCTTCAGGATCAAGGGCTGGCCTTCCTGCCAACCTTCCTCGTGCGGGATGCGCTGGCGAGCGGGGCGTTGCAGGTCGTGCTGGATGATTTCATCGACCAGACCGTCACCTTCTGGATCTTGTGGCCGGCGAGCCGTTACGCCTCGCCCAAGCTGCGCGTTTTCATCGACTACGTCAGCGAGAATCTGCAGATTTAGAGCGCGTGAAGTCGGATCGCAAGCGTCAGCAGGTCCGGCTTTAAATCAGCACTGCCAATTAACGATGGAAGCCGGCTGAAGTGTCGACAGCGTAAGCGGCAACCGTCGTTGCAGCCTGCGCGATGCTATCCACTTCGTCGGTGAGGAAAGAATTGAGGCGTGCGCTGTGCCGATTCAATTGATTTTTTTTCGACTGATTGAAATTATGAATTTCAATCTATACCGATCAATTAATCATCTTCATGAAAACAAAGCATTTTCGCGCATGATTTCTCTCACAAGAATAAGCTTTCTTCAAATACATGGTTCAGCCCGTGACGATGGATCTCTAAGCTCTGCACGTTGCATCGCGATCGGCGACAAAATGTCGCAATCCGCGTGCAGCCAGAAAACTAATTAAACATCACAAGTGTGAATATCAGCGCGGGGGTTCCATGAATTTAAAACTAGCTTTATGTTTCATTTTGATTCCATTTTATGAAACAGCCCACGCCCAAAACAGTATCACCCTGTACGGGTCGATCGACGCGGGTGTCAGTTACGTCAGCAGTTCTGCCACTGCAACCGGTCACAGCAGTATGGTCAAATTCGACGATGGTGTCAGCCAGGGCAATCGCTGGGGGCTGAAAGGTAGTGAAGACCTGGGCGGCGGACTCAGGGCCATTTTCGATCTGGAAAACGGGTTTACCGACGGCAACGGCGCGCTCGCCCAGGGAGGCGCGTTGTTCGGGCGTCAGGCTTGGGTAGGTCTGACAAAGCAGGGCGTCGGATCGCTGACATTTGGTCGCCAGTACTCGTTTTCGACCGACTATCTGGGCAACAACTACACGTTGGGCTCGTTGACAGCCGCAGGGCAATACGCGTTCCACATCAATGACGTGGATCAATTGACGTCCGGCCGCATCAACAACGCGGTGAAGTTTAGCAGTGCAAATTTCAATGGTCTGACGTTCGGCGCAATGTATGGCTTCTCAGATCAGGCCGGCGCTTTTTCCGGCTCGCCGGCGACAGACGTAGACGGTGTGAAGTCATCAGGCTCTTCGCGTGCCTACAGCTTGGGAGTGAACTATCGGAACGGGCCGTTTGGCGTAGCAGTGACATATACGGATATCAGCTATCCAAGCGTCGCGACGCCCGCGTTCACCACGAATGTTGCCAACATCAGCACTGGAGGGACGAAAGAACTGAGCACACTCGGCGCAGGCGCGAGGTATGCATTCGGACCGGCGTTGATCTTCGGCAACTGGACCAACACGCGCTTCCAGCCCATCATCGGTGCGCAGTCAAGGCTGAATATTTTCGAAATCGGCAGCAAGTACGCACTCACCAGCGCGTTCAGCGCGTCGCTTGGTTACACGTACTCGAAACTTGACGACGCATATGAAGGAAAATGGCATCAAGTGACGGGTGTGCTCGATTACGCACTGTCGAAGCGCACGGATGTCTACGTCCTGGCGATCTATCAAAAGGCGTTGGGTAGCAACACGATCGATGGACAGAACGTGCCCGTGCAGGCCGAGATCGGATCAAGCACCAGTTATCTTGGCACTTCCGGCTCCGGCTCGACCAGCCAGGTCGCGGCACGCATTGGCATACGACACCTGTTCTGACGCGAAGGCAGCGGCGCCACGAAACACGCCAATGTCGCAAACCCTCGGTCATCGTGTGGTGGCGTCGCAGCCACGATAAAGCAAGCGTGGATGTTCGTGAACGGCTCGGCTAGTCCGGCCCGTTCACGAAGGCCGCCAAGGCTTGCCTCGCGAATTGGCACTTGTCTGGGCACAGCCAATGCTTCTCGCGTTTCGATGCAACTTGACGACTCCTTATGCCACGGTGGTCTGCGTCTCTGCCTTCTCTGCTTCCCCTCTCCGCCCGATGACCAGCAGCATGGCCAGCACGCCGATCAGATCGACCACCGCGCCAAGCACGAAGCCGCTGCTGTAGCCGCCAAAGTACTGGACGGCGAGCCCCATCATGGCCGGACCGACGATGCCCGAAATATTGCTTATCAGGTGCACAAAGCCGCTTACGCCGCCCAGATGCCTGCCTGGCACAAGCTCGTGCATGGTGGCCCAGCAAGCTTGCGAGGAAGCAGTCAGGAACAGCACGGCGAACGCTACGAGCAGTACGGCGGGTATCACGGAATCGACCACGCTGACGCCGAGCAAGGCGAGACCCGATAGTGCGAGCGGCACCGTCGCCGAGAGCTTGCGCGCCAGCAGCTTGTTGTTCATGCGCTTGAAACACGCGTCGGCGACGAGACCACCGCCGAAGTAGCCGACTCCGCCGCATGCCCATGGCACGGCGCTCAGGATACTCATGTGCGCCATGTCCAGATGCAGCCCGTTGGTGAAATAGCTCGGCATCCACGAGATGAACACGAACAGCGTGTAGTTCACCGCAAACAGGCCGGCGCCAAGTGCGAGCGTGCTGGGACGAAACAGGTAGCTGCGCAACGGCGTGCTTTCGTTGCCGCCCTCTGCCGGATGCGCCGCGCTGCGGCTCGCTTCGACCATCTCGCGTTCGGCCGCACCGACCCGCGCGCTATGCGCCGGCTTGTCGGTCGCGAATATACGCCATGCGACGATCCACAGCAGCCCGAGCACCGCGATGATCACAAACGACGTGCGCCAGCCGTAAGCGATGGCAATCAGTCCAACCACCGGTCCGGCGATCGCACTGCCTACTGTCTGGCCCGAAAACGTAAAACCGACCATGGTCGCGGTTTCATGGCGGGGAAACCAGTTGGTGATGGTCCGGTTGGTCGTCGAATTCATTGGACCTTCGCCGAAGCCGAACAGCGCTCGGAAAATGAGCAGCGTGCCGAATCCGGTTGCGGCCGCAGTCAGCCCGCAGAGAATGGACCACGTGCCCATCGCCCAGGAAAAAACCCGGCGCGGACCGTACTTGTCGGCGAGCTGCCCGCCCACGAATGCAAAGATGGAATAGCCGAAGAAGAAACTGCTAAACACCACGCCGAGCTGCGACGGCGAAAGGCCCAGCTGCTTGTTGATGATAGGTGCGACCACGCCAAGCGCTGCGCGGTCCATGTAGTTGATCGCACCCGCAATAAACAGCAGCAAGGCGACAACGTAGCGATACTTGCCAATTTTCATGGTGTCTCTGTTCCATGTAAGTAAGGATGTCGATTCTTTGATTATTTTGTACTTCGAACGAGTGGCGCGGCGGGCCTACTTGTTCACGAGTCTGGCCGGAAGCTGCGTCAAGATGAGACATGCCGACACGATCAGCGACGCCGCAATCAGGAACAGGCTCGAATCAAGTGAATGCGTGACCGTCTTCAGCCACCCGACCAGCGCAGGGCTGACGAATCCCGCGAGATTGCCCGTCGCATTGATCAATG
>JBEKNG010000513.1:0-4795 GCA_049523075.1 Paraburkholderia sp. | reverse complement strand
AATTCTACGACTTCATCATCTTCGTGTTCTTCGCCCCGGCGATCGGACAACTGTTTTTCCCGCACGCGATTCCTGACTGGCTGCGCCAGTTGCAGACCTTCGGCATCTTCGCCGCGGGGTACCTGGCCCGTCCGCTCGGCGGCATCATCATGGCGCACTTCGGCGACCTGCTCGGCCGCAAGCGCATGTTCACGCTGAGCGTGCTGCTGATGTCGGTGCCGACGCTGCTGATGGGTCTCCTGCCCACCTACGCCAGCATCGGGCTGCTGGCGCCGGTGCTGCTGCTGGTGCTGCGCGTGCTGCAAGGCGCCGCGGTGGGGGGCGAGGTGCCGGGCGCATGGGTGTTCGTGTCGGAACACGTCCCGCAGCGTCATGTCGGCTATGCCTGCGGCACGCTGACGGCGGGTCTGACCGCCGGCATCCTGCTCGGCTCGCTGGTCGCCTCGGGGGTGAATCGCCATTTTGCGCCCGCGGAAATCGCCGGCTACGCATGGCGTATCCCGTTCCTGCTGGGCGGCGTGTTCGGCCTCGTCTCGGTCTACCTGCGCCGCTGGCTGCATGAAACGCCGGTGTTCGCCGAACTGAAGCAGCGCAAGTCGCTCGCCGCGGAAATCCCGCTGAAGGCGGTACTGCGCGACCATGGCCGCGCGGTGATCGTGTCGATGCTGCTAACGTGGATGCTGTCGGCCGCGATCGTCGTCGTGATCCTGATGACGCCCACGCTGCTGCAAAAGCAGTTCCACATCGCGCCGGCCACCGCCTTGCTGGCCAACGGTGTCGCAACGCTGTGCCTGACGCTCGGCTGCGTCGTAGCGGGCTCGATTGCCGGAAGGATCGGCGCGGGACGCACGCTGTTCATCGGCGGACTCGCGCTGGCGGCGTCGTACTACGTGATGTTCGCGCAGCTCGCCGTCGATCCGTCCAGGCTGCTGCCGCTCTACGCCCTGACAGGGTTCCTCGTCGGCGTGGTCGGCGTCGTGCCGTTTGTGATGGTCAAGGCCTTTCCGGCCCCTGTGCGGTTCTCGGGCATCTCGTTCTCGTATAACGTCGCATATGCCGTGTTCGGCGGCCTCACGCCGATCATCGTGTCGCTGATGATGAAATCGAATCCGATAGCGCCAGCGCTCTATGTGGGCGTGGTGTGCGTGCTCGGCGCAGCGACCACGTTCTTTATCAAGGACGCGCCGCAGGGGTCATCGCCCGGCCGCTAAGTCAGGCTCAGCGCGGCGCACTGCCCGGTGCGCCGCGCATTGAAGTGATCGAGCTGTGGCAACGTTTGGCGCTACATCCACACTTCACGCCACACCGAAACGTCGCGTGCCGCACGGCGTTACGATGTGTCTCATGAATACTCCCACCGCCCCCTTCACCCGCGTCATCGCCCTGATTGTCGGTACGGTCAGCGTCGGGTTCGTCGTCACGCAACTCGACGTGACTATCGTCAATATCGCGCTAGCGAAAATCAGCGCCGACCTGCATGCGAGCGTTGCGGGCCTGCAATGGATCGTCGACGCTTACGCGCTGGCTTTCGCGGTCCTGATGCTGTCCGCCGGCGTGCTCGGCGACCGGCTCGGCGCGCGCCGCATGTATGCCGCCGGCATCGCGGTCTTTGCGCTCGCGTCGCTCGCCTGCGGACTCGCGCTCAACGACGTCACACTGGTCGCCGCACGTGCGATGCAGGGCATCGGCGCAGCCGCGATGCTGCCCAACTCGCTCGCGCTGCTTAATCAGGCCTGCGGGCACGATCCAAAGCTGCGAGCGCGTGCAGTTGGGCTATGGACTGCCGCCGGCGCCGTCGCGATCGCGGCGGGCCCTGTAGTTGGCGGTCTGCTGATTGCGGTATTCGGCTGGCGCAGCATCTTTCTCGTCAATCTGCCGCTGTGCGCCGCGGGCCTCTTCGCGACCTTCGTATGGATTCCACAGCCGAACGTCAAGCCGGCGCAACCGGCGGCTGAAGCATCCCAGCCCGCGGCGCCGCGCCGCAGCATCGACCTGTCCGGCCAGTCGCTTGCAATCATCACGCTGACCGCCTTCACCGGCGCGGTCATCGAATGGCGTCCGCTTGGCCTCGCCCATCCACTCGTTGCGGGCGGCTTTATTCTGGCCCTCATCGCGGGAATCGCGTTCGTGACCATCGAATCGCGTGTCGCGGCACCGATGCTGCCGCTCTCGCTGTTCCGCAAGCGCACCTTCAGCGCCGCCGTCCTGTTCGGCATCTGCGTGAATCTGACCTACTACGGCATGGTGTTCGTGCTGAGTCTTTATCTGCAACGTGTGCGCGGCTACACGCCGCTGCAGGCGGGACTCGCGTTCCTGCCGCTGACCGGTGGCTTTCTGGTGTCGAACGTGATTAGCGGCTGGGTGGTCGGCCACTATGGCGCGCGCGTGCCGATGATCTGCGGTGCGCTGATCGCGGCGCTGGGCTATGGGGCGCTGCACCTCGTGGGCGCGACGACGCCGCTCATCGGGCTGCTGCTGCCGTTCCTGCTGATTCCGTCCGGCATGGGCCTCGCGGTACCGGCCATGACCACCGCCGTACTGGCCTCGGTTGAGAAGCAACGCGCCGGCACCGCTTCAGCGGTCCTGAACACGGCGCGGCAAGCGGGCGGCGCGGTGGGTGTCGCAGCGTTCGGCGCGCTGGTGAGTGGTGCGGGCGCCGCGCATATCGTGCTCGGCATGCAAATGGCCACTGCGATTTCTGCATGTTTACTGCTCACAGCGCTTGTGCTGGCGTGCCTCGTCCATCCGGAACCTCACGCTGAGGAACCGGATGATACGAGGAAGTCGTCCCTGCGCGCGGTGCGCGGGACCGAGCGCGGTTAAGCCGCCGTTCGTATCCGGCCACGGCGCGCGACGTAGACGGCGTCGAAGATCGCTGCACGACGCATGCTACTGCGGGCGGTTCGCTGCACCATGTGCAAGTAAACAAGCGTCGTGCTTCGTCCATCAAGCGGTCATTTGCCGACCGGACGTTCTACGTTATAGCGACGTTTCCTGAATCTCCCCGGAATCAAGCGCGCGCTCGATCAGGCCTTCGCTCTCGACCTTGCTGATCGCATCCGCAATCAGCTTGTCCGGCTCTTCGATCTCGGCCTTGATCGTGCTGATAAAGCCGGATGCGTCGAGAATCACAAGCGTTTTCGCCGAATCGGCCAGGCTGATGATCACGCGATGCGGCGTTGGCCCTTCGCCGAGGCTCGCGCAAAACTGCATGACTTTGCCGCCGATCGTTTGCTCAAAACTTTGAATCATCGTTGACTCCTTGCAGACAACCTGAATCGAAGAGACCTGCCGGCCTACGCCATGCCGACGCAATTCTGATGCCACGGCGGCCACTGCAGCGATGCACACCGCCCGTTCCCTCCCCGGGCGACCCAGTCAACGGATCCGTCATGGCCCTGTCAGTGGTTCATCAGCGCCTGAGGCCGCCCCGCGGCGCGCGCGCACCATCGACGCTGATACCGCCCGCTCCGGTCACGAAAAGCAGCAGGAAACCACCTGCAATGCCGATGTTCTTCCAGAAGTGAATCACCATGTCGTGCTGGATGGCCGCGTCTGTTACGTTCCAGAAGTCATGTCCAAGGACAGCGGTCGCCACCGCGTAGACCGCCAGAATGAGCGCAAGCGGGCGAATCTTGAAGCCGATCACCAGAAACAGACCACCGAGCGACTCGATCGCGGCCGAAAGCGGCGCCGCAATCTGCACAAACGGTACGCCCTTAGAGTGCAAATACCCGACGAAGCCTCCATATCCCAGCAGTTTCATCACGCCGCCCCACAGGAACAAAACAGCCAGCGCCAGACGTGCGATGAAGATGAGGCCGGAATCGACGGGACGCGTCATCAGAAGGGGCTCCTGTGAATGAATAAGCAGAAGACCGGGCTGTAAGTCGTCAGTTCCCGGAAGTTGACTGTCAGAATATGTGTATTGGCGCGCTTTTCCAAGCGAAACGCGCCACGGCCGCCGCACACAAGGAGAATTCTTCCCTACAGGAAGCGCTCGATTGTGCTTTCAATTGCTCGCCGCGCCCGGGTCGCTCTTGTTATAATCCTTTCACGATTTCGAACGAAATATAACGCACCTTTGCGTCACGGGCCCAGGACTTCCATGCTGAAAACTGATCGCCTTCGCGCGCTCGCTGACGCGCTGGCCAGACAAAACGTGATGCGCCTGCGCGACGCGGCCGCGTTGCTCGGAGTGTCGGAAATGACGGTGCGCCGCGACGTCGCCGCGAGTCCGGGACAGTTCACCTATCTCGGGGGCTACATCGTCAGCGCGACCGATGTGCCGAACACCGCCGGCTATTCGCTGGAGCAGGAGAAAGATCACTTCGCGCAAGCCAAGGCCGAGGCCTCGGCGTTCGCCGCCAAGCTCATCTCCGACAACGAAACGCTCTTCATCGATTGCGGCACCACGCTCACCACGCTGGCCCGGCTGATTCCCGCCGAACGGCATGTCACCGTGGTCTGTTATTCGCTGAACGTAGCGGAAATCCTGCGGCGCAAACCCAACGTACGGATGATCCTGCTCGGCGGCGTCTACGTGCCGTCATCGGATTCGTTCGCAGGGGAAGAGAGCATTGAGATGCTTCGCCGGATGGGCATTAACAAGGCGTTCATTTCGGCGGGCGGCGTGGATCAGGCGCGCGGCGTCACGTGCTGGAATTTTCATGAAGTCGCGCTCAAGCAGGCGGCCATGGCAAGTGCCGTCGAGCGCCACCTCGTGGTCGATACCAGCAAGTTCGGCGCAGTCAAAGCGGTCCGGTTCTCGCAGGTCGACGATTTCGATTCGATC
>JBEKNG010000512.1:0-4796 GCA_049523075.1 Paraburkholderia sp. | reverse complement strand
GCCTGCTGCAGGCACATCCCGACGTCACTGGCGTAATCAGCGGCAACGACGAAATGGCGCTGGGCGCGATCGCGGCGCTCAAGCAGGCGGGCAAACTTGCGAACGTGAAGGTGGGTGGTTTCGACGGCTCGCCGACAGCGGTTGCCGCGATCAAGGCCGGCGAGTTGCAGTACACGGTGCTGCAGCCTGTGTCCACGTTTTCCGTCAAGGCGGTGCAGGAGGCTGATGAATTCCTGAGGACCGGCAAGACGGGTGCCAAGAGTGAGAAGCAGCTCTTCGACTGCATCCTGATCACGAATGCCAACGTGGACAAGTACACCTCCGCTTTTACGCTTTCAAAGTGATAGCAAGTCTCATATACACAGGATGCCTGACGATACCGGCAGGCACCTGTGGTTTTTTAACTGCGCGCTGGAGTCGCGCGCACCACGTTGGCGTGGTGCGCGGCAGTTCGCATTCGTGTATCCGATTGACCCGATCATGACCCATTCACCTTTCTGGATTGGTACCAGCTGGAAGATGAACAAGACCTTGGCGGGGGCGCGCGCCTTTGCCCAAGGCCTGCTCGCCGATGCCGCCGACTCACGGATTCAGCGCTTTGTGATTCCGCCTTTCACCGCGATACGCGAGGTCAAGGCAATCCTTGCGGACACCACGGTGAAGGTCGGCGCGCAGAACATGCACTGGTCCGATCGTGGTGCATGGACCGGCGAAATATCGCCGCCGATGCTGGTCGATTGCGCAATGGATCTGGTCGAACTCGGCCACTCCGAGCGGCGCGAGTATTTTGGCGAAAGCGATACCACGGTAGGACTGAAGGTCGAGGCGGCGGTGCGCCATGGGCTCACACCGCTGATCTGCATTGGCGAGACGCTTGCCGATCGCGAGGGCGGACATGCCGCCGAAGTGCTGGCGGGCGAAGTACGCGGCGCGTTGGCTCGATTGAAGCCCGCACAGCACGCGGCCCCGATCCTGCTTGCGTATGAGCCGGTTTGGGCCATCGGCGAGCACGGCATCCCGGCCAGCGCTGCCTATGCTGACGCGCGCCAGGCAGAGATCGTGGCCGTGGCGCAAGACATTCTCGGCCGCCGAATACCGTGCCTGTACGGCGGTTCGGTCAACCCCGACAACTGCGCCGAACTCGCCGCCTGCGCACATATTGACGGGCTGTTCATCGGGCGCTCCGCATGGGACGTCACTGGCTATCTGAACATCCTGGAGCGTGTCAAGGCGGTGCTCTGACCGGCCGCACGCGTGGAACCCAAACCCGAGGAGGTCAACATGAGACTTGCAATTGCTGGAGATAGTGCAGGGGCGGCACTGGCCCATGTGCTGACTGAATATCTCAAGGATCGTTTCGAAGTTTTCGAGCTCTCGACCAACGAGTCGGACCCGACGGAGTTTTACGCGAATCTTTCCGATCGTGTGGCGTCGAGCGTGATACGCGGCGATTACGACCGCGCTATCCTGGTCTGCGGCACAGGGATCGGCGTCAGCATTTCGGCCAACAAGGTGCCAGGAATCCGCGCTGCGTTGTGCCACGATACCTATTCGGCGGAACGTGCGGCACTGTCCAACAATGCGCAGATCATCACGATGGGTTCGCGGGTGATCGGCCCCGAACTGGCCAAAACCATTGCAGACGCCTTTCTCGCACAGACTTTCGACGAGCATGGTCGAAGCTCTGGCAACGTGGCGGCCATCAACCAGCTTGATTCCAGACACCGTCGATAAGCAGCGCTGAATGCCTGGCGGCGTCCAGACGCCGTTAAGAGCGCCGCGAGAACGAATCGGAGACACGATGGAGACGTATTGTCTGGGCCTCGACAGTGGTTCGACCGTAACCAAGGCCGTTATCTTTGACACCTTGGGTCGCACCGTGGCGGTGGGATCGCGGCGTGTGGATCAGCGGCAGCCGCGTGCCCGTCATGTCGAACGGGACATGGAAGAAACCTGGGCGGCGGCAAGCGGCGCCATTCGCGATGCGCTCGAACTCGGCAAGGTGCCCGCCAGCGCTATCGCAGCTGTCGGCGTAACCGGGCACGGCGATGGGCTATATCTGGTCGACCGGCAGGGCGCTCCGCTTGGGCCCGGGATCCTGTCGCTCGACAGCCGTGCCTTTGTTGTTCGCGATCAATGGCGCAAAGCAGGTCTCTTGCCAAAGGCGCTGGATTTGACCGGGCAGCAGCCGTATCCCTACGCCGCTGTCAGCCTGCTCAAATGGATTCAGCTCAACGAACCTGAGCGGTATGCGAAGATCGGTCATGTGCTGTTCTGCAAGGACTGGCTCCGTCTCTGTCTGACCGGCGTTCCTGCCTCCGACCCAACGGAAGCCAGTTCGTCCTTCACCAATGTCCGGACTCAGCGGTATAGCAGCGATGTACTCGAGCTATACGGTCTCGCGTCCATTGGACATGCGCTGCCGGAAATCGTACCGTCGACGGCGGTTGCCGGACGGGTCACTGCACGAGCCGCCGCGCAAACCGGTTTGAAGGAGGGCACGCCGGTCGCCTGCGGGTTGCACGATGTCACGGCCAGTGCCGTCGGCATGGGCAACACGGAGCCAGGTGTTCTGTCGATTACGGCGGGGACTTTCAGCATCAACGAGATCCTGTCCGATCATCCGCAACCGGATCCGCGCTGGTCGTGCCGCAACGGCACACGTGCCGGCCAGTGGATGAACATGTCGATTTCGCCGGCTTCCTCGAGCAACGTCGACTGGTTCATGCGTGAGTGTTTCGCACACGAAAAGCAACAGGCTGAAGAACGCAGATGCTCGCCATTCGACCTGATCGAAGACGAATTGCAGGCAGCATTCGCTGAGCCGAGTTCGGTCATGTTCCATCCATTCCTGTTCGGATCGCCCTTCGAGGAGCCCGCGAGCGCTTCATTCTTCGGTATCCGTAGCTGGCACCGTCGCGCCCATCTGGCGCGGGCGGTGCTCGAAGGCATGGTCTTCAATCACAGATACCACGTCGAAGCACTGACCAGCGCTTTTCCCGCGCAGCGGGGGGGCCTGACCGGTGGAGGATCGTCGAGCCCCATGCTCGCCCAATTGTTCGCCGACATCCTGGGTATTCCGATTGATATTCCGGACAGTCAGGAAGCCAGCGCGCTCGGCACGGCACTCTGTGCTGGCGTGAGCATAGGAGCGTTCGACTCCTTGCCGGACGCATGCGCGCACGCATGCCGCATCCAGCGTACGCACCGGCCGGACCTTGAGCGTCACGGCCGGCTCAACGAAGCTTATGCACTCTACGTAGCGCTCATGTCACGCATGAGTCCACTGTGGCCGGCGCTCGACCGCGCAGCCAGCGCGCATTGACAATGTGACAGACGATGACCGAACGATCGCGTACCTTCTTTCTCGACCGGCTCAAGCAAAGGCGCCATGTCAGCGTGCTGATCATTGGTGCCGGGATCAATGGTGCAGGGCTGTTTCGCGACCTGTCGATGCAACAGGTCGACTGCCTGTTGATCGATAAGGCCGACTTCGCGTCGGGCGCGAGTTCGGCGCCATCGAGGCTCATTCACGGCGGCCTGAAGTATCTGGAAACTGGCGATTTCCGTCTCGTTGCCGAATCCACGCTGGAGCGCAACCTGTTGCTGAAAAACGCTCCGCACGTTGTGCTGCCACTGGAGACGTTATTGCCGATTCATTCGTATTTCGGCGGCATCGTCGCTTCTGCGCTGCGCTTTTTCGGTGTCAAGTCGAAGCTTGCCGATCGCGGCGCGATCATTTCGTCACTCGGTCTGATGATCTACGACTTTCTCGGCCGTCATGACCGGACGATGCCACGACACCATGTCGCGCTCAGAGAACGTTCGCTTCGAAGTCTGCCGTTGCTCGATCCCGCCATCAAGGCAACCGCAACGTATTTCGACGCGCAGGTCACGCAGGCCGAACGACTGAACTACGAACTGGTTGCCGACGGTCTCGCTGCGTGCGAGGAAGCAGCGGCGGCAAACTATGTCACGGTTGACCACGTGGAAGGCAACACGCTCTGGTTGCGGGATCTCGTGGCGGATGAGTGCTTTTCTGTGACGGCGGACCTCATCGTCAACGCCGGTGGCGCCTGGATCGACCACGTGAACCGGTCGCTCGGCATCGAGCGAAAGTACATTGGCGGAGCGAAGGGATCGCACCTGATCGTGACGCATCCCGAGCTGCATAGGCAACTGCAGGGCCGCATGGTGTACTTCGGCTCGAAGGACGGTCGCATCTGTCTGGTCTATCCGTTTATGGACCGGTTGCTGATCGGCTCGACCGATATACGCGTCGATGATCCCGACCAGATTCGCTGTGAGGACAGTGAAGTCGAGTACATGCTCGGCGTACTGCGTGAAATCTTTCCCGGCCTGGAACTCGATGCATCGAACATCACGTATCGATACAGCGGCGTGCGCCCGCTGCCCTATTCCGATGCCGCGAATCCGGGCGATGTGAGCCGTGATCACGTAGTACATAGCGATCATCTGCCCGATACGCGGGTTCCCGTGCTCTCGCTGGTCGGCGGCAAGTGGACCACCTTCCGTGGATTCGCCGAATCCGTCGCGGACGATACGCTCAAGCACCTCGGGCGCTCGCGTAAGGTCAGCACTCGCAACGAGGCCATCGGTGGTGGGCGTGATTTCCCCCGCACTGCCGCTGATCGGGCCGCCTGGATCAGCGAGCTGGCCGCACGTTGTGACATGTCGGTCGAATGGGCGGAGACGCTGCTATCGCGTTACGGTACCCGTGCATCCGCAATCGCAGCGTTTTGCTCAGCGGTGCGCGACGACGTCCCGGACCATCC
>JBEKNG010000511.1:0-4798 GCA_049523075.1 Paraburkholderia sp. | reverse complement strand
CGCGCCGGTGAAGTCAGCGAGCGTGGCACGACCGGCCAGCAGGTCGCTCATGTGCACGTCGTACGCATCGAAGCCTGCCCGGTCGAACGCGTAAGCGGTTTCGAGGTGCGAGTTGACGCCCTGCTCACGCAGAATCGCCACACGCGGACGTGCGCCCTTGCCAATAAACGGCGCAGCCACGTCTTCAACCGGATTGAAGCTCAGTTGCGGCGTGATGCCTGGATCGGCAGCGTCGAGCAGCATGTCGTATTCCGCGTCCGCGCAAGCCGGGTTGTCGCGCAGGCGCGAGATGCGCCAGCTTACCTCGCTCCACGCACGATGCAGTTCAGTGCGCGGCGCTTCGTAGATCTTCTTCGCGTCGCGGTAGATTTCGATCGTGTCGCGTTCGTTGATCCTGCCGACCACGTGCGAGCACGCCGACAGGCCATGCTCACGCAGCGCGGCTAGCACCGCGTCGCGATCCTGCGCCCGCACCTGGATCACCGCCCCCAGTTCCTCATTGAAGAGCGCGCGGATCGTGCGGTCTTCGCGGCGGCCGCTGGTCTGCTTGGCCCAGTCTTTAGCGTCGCCATAATCGAATTCGTGATTCGGATCGAGCGTCAGCATGTCGACATTCAGCGACACGCCCACATGACCCGCAAATGCCATTTCGCACACCGTCGCCCACAGGCCGCCGTCCGAACGGTCATGGTAAGCGAGCAGCTTGCCATCGCTGTTCAGCGCCTGGATGGCGGCGAAAAAGCGCTTCAGATCTTCCGGATCGTCGACGTCCGGCGTGGTATCGCCCACCTGCTGCGTAACCTGCGCCAGGATACTGCCGCCGAGACGATGCTTGCCGCGGCCGAGGTCGATCGCGATCAGCACGGAGTCGCCCGCTTCGTCTGCACGGCGCAGTTGCGGCGTCAGATGGCCACGCACATCTTCGACCGGTGCGAAGGCTGAGATGATCAGCGACACCGGCGCGACCACTTCCTTCGCCACGCCTTGGTCTTCCCATTTCGTACGCATCGACAGCGAATCCTTGCCCACCGGAATGCTAATGCCAAGCGCCGGGCACAGTTCCATGCCGATCGCCTTGACCGTGTCGAACAGCGCCGCGTCTTCACCCGGGCTGCCGCAGGCAGCCATCCAGTTGGCCGACAGCTTCAGCTTGTCGAGTGAAGCAATCGGCGCCGCGGCGATGTTCGTCACCGCCTCGCCGACCGCCATGCGGCCCGAGGCCGGCGCGTTGATCACGGCGAGCGGCGTACGCTCGGCCATCGTCATCGCTTCGCCGCGGAAACCGGTGTAGTCCATTGTCGTGATCGCGACGTCGGCAACTGGCACCTGCCATGGGCCGACCATCTGGTCGCGCGCCGTCGTGCCGCCCACCGAGCGGTCGCCGATGGTAATCAGGAACGACTTGCTCGCCACCGTCGGATGACGCAGCACGCTCACCGCGACTTCTGACAAGTTGACGCCGGTAACGTCGACCGGCAGCAGCGTCGTCTCGACATGCTTGACGTCGCGATGCATACGCGGCGCCTTGCCGAGCAGCACTTCCATCGGCATGTCGACCGGCTGATGCTCGTTGTCAGCCTTTTCTTCGGTGTCGACAAGCTTCAACTGGCGTTCGTTCGTCGCCGTCCCGATCACCGCGAACGGGCAGCGCTCGCGTTCGCAGATGGCCTGGAATTCCGCCAGATCCGCCGGCGCGATCGCCAGCACATAGCGCTCTTGCGCTTCGTTCGACCAGATCTCGCGCGGCGACAGACCGCTTTCCTCGAGCTGGATCTTGCGCAGTTCGAAAATTGCGCCCTTGCCGGCGCCGTCCACCACTTCGGGGAACGCGTTCGACAGACCACCCGCGCCGACGTCGTGAATGCTGAGGATGGGGTTCTTTGCGCCGAGCTGCCAGCAGGCGTTGATGACTTCCTGCGCGCGCCGTTCGATTTCCGGGTTGCCGCGCTGCACCGAGTCGAAGTCGAGCTGTGCGGTATTCGTGCCGGTCGCCATCGAACTGGCAGCGCCGCCGCCCATGCCGATGCGCATACCCGGGCCGCCGATCTGGATCAGCAGCGACCCTTCCGGCAGATCGTGCTTGTGGGTGTGCTGATCGGAGATGTTGCCGATACCACCGGCGATCATGATCGGCTTGTGATAGCCGCGCACGACGCCCGCCACGTTCTGCTCGTAGGCCCGGAAGTAACCGCCGAGGTTCGGCCGGCCAAATTCGTTGTTGAACGCCGCGCCGCCGAGTGGCCCGTCGATCATGATCTGCAGCGGCGACGCGATGCGGTCCGGACGGCCATACACTTCCTGCGCGTCGGCCGGATTGCGGTGGCCGACCGGCTGCACGGCGTCACGGGCGTTTTCCCATGCTTCGCGCGCATCCGGCAAATCGAGGTTCGACACCGTGAAGCCCGCCAGGCCAGCCTTCGGACGCGCGCCGCGGCCCGTCGCGCCTTCATCGCGGATCTCACCGCCCGCACCTGTCGCGGCGCCCGGGAACGGCGAGATGGCAGTCGGGTGGTTGTGGGTCTCCACCTTCATGAGCGTGTGCGTCAACTCAGTGTGACGGCCGTAGTGCTCAGACAGTTCAGCCGCGCCATCAGTCTGGCCCGGCTTGCGCGGGAACCAGCGTTCGGCCACGCCGCCCGCCATGATCGCCGAGTTATCCGAGTACGCGACGATCGTGCCCTGCGGATTGAGCTTTTCGGTATTGCGGATCATGTTGAACAGCGAGATGTCCTGCTTCTCGCCGTCGATGGTCCATTCCGCGTTGAAAATCTTGTGACGGCAATGCTCGCTGTTGGCCTGCGCGAACATCATCAGCTCGACGTCGGTCGGGTTGCGGCCGAGCTTCGTGAAGGCGTCGACCAGATAGTCGATCTCGTCCTCCGCGAGTGCCAGCCCCAGTTCGGCGTTGGCGGCTTCCAGCGCGCCGCGCCCGTGGCCCAGCACGTCGACGGTTTGCAGCGGCTTGGCCGGCAGTTCGTCGAACAGATGCATGGCGTGGTCGCGCGACGGCGCAACGCTCTCGGTCATGCGGTCGTGCAGCGCGGCAACCACCGCCTCGCGTGCCTGGTCGGACAAGGCTTTCTTGCCCCCCAGCAAACCGCTCTTGAGCGTGACCGTGTACTCGACGCCGCGCTCGATGCGGCGCACCTGCGTGAGGCCGCAGTGGTGTGCGATATCGGTTGCCTTGCTGGCCCACGGCGACACCGTGCCGAAACGGGGTACCACGAGGAAGGTCTCGGCACCCCCGCGCTCCTTCGCTTCAGCAAACGGATCGCCGTAGTGCATCAGCGCCTCGATCTTCGCGCTGTCGTCATCCGCAAGCGGTGTCTGGGAATTGATGAAGTGCAGATACTGCCCGCGCACACCGGTGATGTTAGGGTCGATGCGCGTGAGCGTCTCGAGCAGGCGGGTTTGACGGAAATCGGAGAGGGCCGAAGCGCCGGGGAAACACGAGAAGTGGGCCATGGACTTGACGTTGCGTCTATGAGTCGCGCATGCAGGCGACGTGAGGCGAAAGGGAAGTCCGAGATTATACCCCGGGAAGACCCTCCCGCGCCCCTGCTGGACGCGTCCGGGTGGCGTGTGTGTGGGGCATTAGCGAGCGTCAGGACGCCCGGCCGGCCGATTTCGGGATAGTCCGGAGCCTGAGCGGCTGAGCGGTTTGACTGATATCATTCGGCCTTTCATCAGATCGGCGCAGCAAGCCTTCGCATGCGCCGCATGCCACGCCTACGGGGAACGCCAGCTAGTCGCGTTCCGCCGGCAATTCGAATCAAACATGGATGTCATCGTCATTGGCGGCGGAATTGTGGGCGTCGCCACCGCTTATCAGTTGCGCGCAGCCGGCCACCGCGTGTGCGTGGTCGAACGCTTTGCGACGGTCGCGCAGGGCGCGACCTACGGCCACGGCGGCACCGTGCTGCCCACGCCGCTCGACGTCTGGTTCGGGCCGACCTTCATGCACAGCCGCCAGGGCGCCAAAAGCGGCGTGATCCGCAAGACCGCGTTCAATGGCCCCGCGCGACTGTTCGAACGGCAACTGGCCGCCTGGCAGGAACCGCGGGCCTTCAGCCGGCAATATGGGCTGCTGCGGCCGCTGATCGAGGCATCGCGCGACGCGATGGCCGATATCGAAGCCCGTTTCGGGCTGGAATACGAACAGTCGAACGGCGTGCTGTACCTCACGCGCTCGTTGCAGGAATGGCAGCAGACGCAGCCGGCGCTCGAATTGCTGCGCCAATTCGAAGTCCCGCACCACGTGCTGACGGCTGCCGAGTGTGCCGCGTTCGAGCATTCGGTCCCGACCGATCCTGCGTTCGCGGGCGGCGTCCTGTTCGACCAGGAACGCACCGCGAACTGCCCACTTTTCACCAAGCTCATCAAGCAGACGCTCGATACTCAGGGCGGCGTCCAGTTCATGCTGAACCGCGAAGTCGAGGCCATCCGGCTCGATGGGCAGCGCGCCGCCGTCGAACTGGCGCCGCGCCTGGGCGAAATCACTTCGACCCGTGAAGTCGACGTGATCAGCGCCGACGCCATTGTGGTCGCGGCCGGCACCGGCACGCTGCCGCTGCTCGAGCGGCTCGGCCTGCGGGTGCCGTTGCACCCGCTGCGTCTGCATACGCTGTCCGCGCCGATTGCCCATGAGGAATGCGTGCCGCATGTGGCGATTGTCGATGCGGTCAAGCGCATCACCATCACCCGCATGAACCACCGGCTGCGCATCGCCGGCGGCGCCGTGCTGCAAGGCGCCAACCAGGTCGACAAGCCGCTCTCCGAAGCGGTCACGAAGGATGCG
>JBEKNG010000510.1:0-4808 GCA_049523075.1 Paraburkholderia sp. | reverse complement strand
ACTGCGGGCTGCAGGCGGCAAAGCTGAGCGCAGCCATCAGCCGAAGCGCGGCACTCGTCAGTAAAAATCCGCCGCGCCGGATAGCGAGCAAAGGTCGTGCAAGGTCGGACTGCGAGGCTGGCGCCTGTCTCATGATGGATGACTGAATGGCCGAATGCAGCGCAAGATTGGCGCGGTGAATGGAGTGCTGCCACTGCTTACATTATTTATGCACACAATCGAAACCCCGTCCTGTGCGCTACACCATGCATTCGCTCAGTCTGTGACCGTCTGGCGCGCCATATAGCGATTCGTAAGGCTGGTGCAGCGTCGCACCTTCTTCGCCGGAGCACGTCCACCGACGGCGTCTACGCTCAGCATAGTGGACGCTCACCTGGCACCACACGACAAAGCCCAGGCTATCAGAGCAAAAAACGTTGCGCGCGATGCAAGCGGCACGACGTGGCGGACAAAGCATGCAACGGCGCCGGCGTACGATCTTCGATCAGTAAGAGATGCGCAGCAGTCTGCGAATAAATGCTACGAAGTGCGAAGTAGTTACCTGGCCGGCCTGTGCTGTTCGAAAGTCGTAATGCGATGCTGCTACTGCGTCCATAACCGGATACGTATGCGAGGCCGGCTGAAAATGCGTACTGATGAATAGATCAGACGTATCGAATTAGCGCAGTGTTTCAAGATTGAAACATTTTTGGTGCCTGTAATCTCTGTTTCGTTTTGAAACAATTTCGCTTGCGGGCTGTAAATACGCCATTCCGGAGGATTAAGAAAATAATCAATGCCGCAATCCTTCACGGTATCAGCTTAAATGTATGCCGGCTGTCCCCTTCAAGTTCATGTTTGAAACGTTTTTTTATCGTTGGGCCGACCCGGCGACACCCTCCTGTCCGCAACCCCGTACCACGCCACGCTGGTACGACACCTGCTTGTTGCGATGCATCATAAAGTTCAGATCAGGCCATCGTACGAGGATTCTCCTCAACAGAGACTCCTGTCACACGCAGCGCAACATTACCCGCTCCCGGTGAATTCGCCTGCCGTACCGGTTTGCCCTCGTCCAGTAGACTGGAGGTTCGTCTGATGTTTCATACGCCTTTCAATAACGGGCGTTAAGGGATATCAAACGGATCAAACTCGCGATTAGCGAAGCTGTTGTACATTCGCAGCAAATTTTCAATTTGCGAATTTATATATAGCGACGCATTCCGCCAACATCGCGCGTATTTCGGTCACTGTCATCAACGGCGATTTCCGGCGTGGATATGATGCAGTGCGATGATATTAACAGTTTAGAAAATCAGAAGATCCGGCTCACAATGCATGACATGGTAGGGGAAGATCATGCCGCATTTATCCGTTGATATTGCGAGGATTACGTGGTTGCACACGCCTAACGTCAACGTGCGATGTGCAGCGCGCCGAGTAGGCATCCTGTTGTTCGACCGATTTGGTCTGCTGGGTGCAGGCATGGTGGCCGAGATGTTCCACACGGCCAACGAGATCGCCACCGCGCACGGCGGGGACGACCCCCCTTATGAAGTACAGTTTCTGTCGATGGAGGGCGGCAGCGTCTCCAGTTCATCGTCCGCGCGGATGTGGACGGATGGTATCGACGCGCGCTACAGCATCGGTTTCGATGTGCTGTTCGTGGCGGGCGGATACGGCGCCAACGCCGCGGCACGCGACGAACGCCTGCTGAACTGGCTGCGCTCAGTGCGCGCCCGAACCCGGACCATCGAACCCATCGCCGAAGGGCGCTTGGTCCTCGCGGCCGCGGGCCTTGCCGAACGCGACGACATCAGACACATGAGTCCGTATCTGGCGCATGTCGCGAGCAGCAGTGGGCTCAGTGAAGCCAACGACCCCCATGACTCGAGCAAGAGCGCGTTGATGCTCATCAAGCGCGATCTCGGGCTCGACGTTGCCCGCGGCGTCGCCGACCGGGTGATGCCGGGCATGGGCGCGGCGTTGATGCCACGGCTGGCCGAAGGCGGCACGATGAGCGTCGGCGAGAAGATCCGTGCGGCGGCCCGCTGGATGGAGGCCAACTGCGACCGGCCGGTTTCGGTGGCCGACGCCGCACATGTGGCGGCGATGAGCGAGCGCAATTTTCTGCGCCGCTTCAAGCACGAGATGCAGGTCACGCCGTCGGATTACCTGCTGCAGGTGCGCTTGCGCATTGCCTGCAATTTCCTCACGGAAACGGAACTGCCTGTGGATAAGATTGCACGCCGCAGCGGTACCGGCAACGGCGACCGGCTGGCAAAGATCTTCCGCAAACGCATGGCGCTTTCACCGACCGAATTCCGCGCGCGCAGCCGTACCGTTACTCACGAATAGAAACAGACAGCGTGTCGAGCGCGGCGAGCTGGCTCGCCGCGCGAGATTTCGGGGTGAGAGTGGGGAAGCGGTCGCGTGTGCACGGGTCGAATGTGAGCGTGGTACGCATCGACCCTAAAGGGAAAAGAACGTCCTATTTAATAATAGGAGTACTAAAAATGCAAAATGCGTACCAGGACAATACAGATCAGGATGGTGGAACCGGCGGCGACCCTGCGAAGTTGGCGCAGGCCGTATCGCAGGCGAATCGTCTGAGTATCGCCCCGGTGATCCTTGCCGGCGGCTCGGGAACGCGGCTTTGGCCGCTGTCGCGCGAACACTACCCGAAGCAGCTGATCGACGTGATTGGCACGCATTCGCTGTTGCAGGACACGGTCCGGCGCGTCGAGGGCTTTCCCCCGCAATGGTCGGTCCGGCCAGCGCCGATCATCGTATGCGGCGACGAGCATCGGTTCGTCACGGCTGAGCAATTGCGCGAGAGCGGCGTAACGGCACACCTCGTGGTCGAGCCTGCGCGGCGCGATACGGCTCCGGCGTTGACGCTCGCCGCCGCACTCGCAGGCGTCGATGGCGAAGACACGATTCTGGTCGCCATGCCGGCCGATCACGCCATGCTCGACACGCCTGCGTTCCAGCAGGCGGTCGCACACGCCGCAGAGCATGCGCAGCGCGGCGCGATTGCCGCGCTCGGCGTGCCGCCTACGCGGCCTGACACGGGGTTCGGCTATATCCGCCTCGGTGCCGAAATCGAACCCGGCACTTTCCGCATCGACCGCTTCGTCGAAAAACCCGCGCTTGAACTGGCAGCCCAGTACGTCGCCTCCGGCGCGTACTGGTGGAATAGCGGCATCTTTGTGGTGCGTGCGTCGGTCTGGCTCGAACTGGTGACGCGTCTTCAACCTGCCATGGCTGAAGCTTGCGTCGCCGCGGTTGCCGGCGGCAAGGCGGATGGTCCGTTCTTCCGGCCGGAGATGCAGGCGTTTGCAAAGGCGCCGTCGGATTCGATTGATTACGCCGTCATGGAGAGGCTCGGCACTGCAGGACCGGAGGGCGAGCCCTTCGAGGGCGTCGTCGTGCCGCTGGTGGCCGGCTGGTCCGATCTGGGGTCATGGGATGCGGTATGGGATGCGCTCGACAAAGACGACGCCGGCAATGTCGCCCGTGGCCGGGTGCTGTTCGAGGGTGCGAGCGCTTCGTACGCGCATTCAGAAGGACGCCTCGTCGCCTGCGTCGGGACCCACAATATCGTGGTGGTAGAGACGGCGGACGCCGTGCTGGTTGCCGACCGCTCGCACGTGCAGGACGTCAAGGGACTGGTAGCGCGCATCAAGGCAGATCATTCGCCGGAAGCGGACCAGCATCGCAAGGTACGGCGTCCGTGGGGCTTTTACGATTCGATCGATCACGGCGATCGCTTCCAGGTGAAGCGCATCGTCGTCGATCCCGGTTCCACGCTCTCGCTGCAACTGCACCACCATCGCGCCGAGCACTGGGTGGTCGTGCGCGGTACCGCGATGGTCACGCGCGGCGAGGAGCGCTTTCTCCTGAGCGAAAACGAGTCGACCTACATTCCATTGGGGGTGCGGCACCGCCTCGAGAACCCGGGCAAGGTGCCGCTCGAAATCATCGAAGTGCAATCAGGATCGTATCTCGGCGAAGACGATATCGTACGTTTCGACGATACGTATGGCCGCTGCAATTGAGTCTGGTGTAGTTCGCGAAACTGTTTCAATGCAGGTGGTGGGGAGAGAAAAATGATCAAGCCTACAGGATTGGCCGCGCGACTGCTGGATGTCGTGCTGGTCGTTTCCGGCGCGGCTATTGCGTCCCATATCCGTTTTGACGATATCGGGCAACGGAACATCTATTACGCTTTCGTTGCGTTCGCGGCGGCGTTCGCACTCGCCCTGTTTCCGGCCTTCGGTGTCTATGAATCGTGGCGCGGCCGCTCAAAGATGGGGCTGGTCGGCCAGGTCTCGCTCGCATGGCTGACCGTGCAGATCTGCGCGCTCGTCCTGATGTTCACCCTGCACCGCAGCGACTTCGTGTCGCGCCTGTGGTTCGCCTACTGGACCGGCATCACCGGCGCCCTGATGATCGTCTCGCGGGTCGCCGTGCACCGGGTGTTGGACCGGGTGCGCCTCGCCGGCATGAACCTGCGCAAAGTGGCGCTGGTGGGGCGCGGCGCGCACGCGGCCGAACTGGTGCGCAAGATCGACGGTCACACGGCAGCGGGCTTCCGCACCGCGGCGGTACTTGACGTGATGCATGACGGGCCCGCTCTTAGCGGCGTGATCCCTTCGGTTCCGGCCTTCGACGAGCTGCATGCCTTCGCCGACTACATCCGGGCCCAGGACATTCATGAACTGTGGCTCGCCTTGCCGCTCTCCGAAGAGCACACGATCTACGCTTGCGTGAAGGAATTGCGCGAGGACCTCGTCAACATCCGCTTCATGCCCGATCTGCGCAGC
>JBEKNG010000509.1:0-4858 GCA_049523075.1 Paraburkholderia sp. | reverse complement strand
ATCAAGGAGTGTCTCGATGAACGCAGTAGTTTCATCAAACCCAGCATCATGGTCCTCGACCCATCCCATCACCGCAGAAGACAAAGTCGCAATGGCAGCCCTACGAGCCATGGTTGAACCGCTCAAAGGAAAGCTACAGGGAACGGCAGCCCGCCAACCGTTTGACGCGATCATGGAACGTGTTCCTGCGCCTGAGCGTGTGCGCTTTGAGGCCGATACCGTGGGAGGGGTCTCTGGATGGTGGTGCCGACCCAGCCAGGCGAAATCGGAACACGTGATTCTTCACCTGCACGGTGGCTGGTTCAACTGGGGGTCGGCGCAGGCATTCCGGCACCTTGTCGGCCACATCGCTGTGAGCGCCGGCGCCCACGCCTTTATTCCGGAGTACCGGCTCGCACCGGAACATGTGTTCCCGGCGGCCGTGACTGATGTGGAATCCTGCTACGACGGACTTGTTGAACGGGGTTTCGCCCGGATCGCTGTGGTTGGAGATTCAGCGGGCGGTGGCCTGGCGCTGGTCTTGTTAAGACTCGTCACGGCGCGGAGTACTGCAGGCGGTGTGATTCCGGTCGGCGCGGTGGCGCTTTCTCCCGTGACCGACCTCACACTCTCAGGAGAAAGTTGGAAGACCCGGGCGGCAGCGGACCCATATTTCGTTGAATCTCAGGCGCGTGAGCTCGTCCGCTCATATCTGAACGGCGCTGACCCGACGGACCCGAAAGCTTCAGCACTCTATGGCGACCTCGCCGGTCTGCCGCCGGTTCGCGTCCATGTCGGCGATGATGAAGTCTTGCTGGATGACGCGCTGCGCTATGTCGCGCGTGCCGTTGACGCGGGAGTGGATGCCAGGGTCGATGTTTGGCAAGGCATGCCGCATGGCTTTTCATCCGGCGTAGGCAAACTCGCGGCTGCGAACCAAGCGCTCGCGGCGATCGGGGCGTTCCTGGCCCAGCGTCTGGACGTCGGCATTGGCTGAAGGCGGCGGCGGAGTCGGACGGCGTCATCCACGTCGCGCATAGGCAGGACCTGCTTCCCTCCGACGGGCTTGACGCCGTGGCCGCTGCGGAGCTCCAGATCATGCTCGCGTACGGCGAGGCACTAGCCGGAACTGGAAAGCCGCTGGTCGTGTCGGCGAGCCTTGGCTCGCCCGGGTGGGAAAACCTGGGCCGGCCAGCCACCGAGGAGGACCCGGCCCTTCCCGGCGGCGATGCGTACAAGGGGACCGTGCGGGTTCGTAACGTCGTGGAGATCGCTGTGGTCAGCCTCGCGGAGCGGGGCGTGCGGTCTTCGATCGTGCAGGCATCGCTCGCGACAGGCGAACTCCCTCCCCGGCCCACCGTGCGGCGAAGGCTGAACTGCCATGTGCCTTCGCTGCGGCATTGAGCGCTTTGGCGGCGTCAAAGGCAATTGGGAAGTCGGGAATTGGTGGGCAATCAGGATCGCGCTCGAGAACCATGTAGGCGTTTTCGATACCACGAGCAAGCCTGCCGGAAATCGCCTTCGTGAAGGCAGTACGGCTTCGTGGGTCGAGCAGCGCAGCGCGGCCGACCGCATCAGCTGCTGACTCAGGAGTAACAAGAAATGCAGTGCCGAGTTGCGCGGCTTGCGCACCAAGCGCGAGCACAGCTGCAATACCCGCACCCTTCATGATTCCGCCCGCCGCGATGATGGGCAGCGACGTTTCGCGGAAGGCGGACGGCGATTACCACCTCTCCATACCGTTCGGTCGGGACGAGATGGCTGCACGCATTGAGGTTACTTCTAGGGCGCGGCGCGCCCCTCTTCCGGTTCCCGGTTACGGGTTGGCGGATAGGGAATACCCGCATGCCTGTCCAACCGTGAAAATCAGGCGTTGAGTCTCACACCCGCCGGGCGAAATTTCCATAGAACGTCTGAATATCGTATCAACCTTGTTGATATATCGCGTGGCCGTTCCACCTCGCGGCTCACATCCCGGTGCACGACGAGGACGCTATTCCTAAAGCTTAAACAATGCTTAATCGGTTTGGCGATCTCCGGTCATTTCGCTTCAGTCATCATGCCAGCATGATCCTTTAGAGGGCCGCCCATGAATCGCTTGCATGCAATGCGGGTACTGATTCGCGTTGCCGAGCTTGCCAGCTTCGCGCAGGCGGCAGAGCAACTCGGCATCTCTGCGTCCTCTGTGACGCGCAGCATTTCGATGCTGGAGACCGACCTGAATGTACTATTGCTGAACCGCTCGACGCGCAAGGTATCGCTCACCGACGTCGGCCGCGAATACCTCGATTCTGCAAGAACGGTCATCGCGCAACTCGACGAGCTGGAATCAAGACTTTCGCGCGCAAATCGTGAGGTCCGCGGCACACTCCGCATCGTGGCTTCATCGACATTCGCCGGGTGTGGCCTGTTTTCGCTCCTTGCCGCTTACCAGAAAGCACATCCGGATGTCTGCTTTGACGTCACCACCTGTGATGGGGTGATCGACCTGATTCCTGGGGGCTACGACGTCGGCTTTTCTACGGAATGCGAGATCGCCGACTCCGCTCTTGTCTACAGGCAGTTGACCACGCTAAGGGAGATTGTCGTTGCTTCGCCATCGTACCTCACGAGACACGGCTTGCCCGCCACACCCGGTCAACTCAATACCCATCAGTTACTTTCGGCCTCCTGCGGTGCATCCTCCTGCACATGGAAGTTCTCGGGATCTGGAACGTCGTTCAGCATTGAAGTGAATTCAGGCTTGCGTGTCTCGAACTCCTCTGCGATATGCGCAGCCGCGATAGCTGGCATGGGAATCGCCCTGTTACCCGCATTGCTAGTTAGCGAGGACCTGCGGGGGGGACGTCTGCTTCCAGTGCTCAGCCAGTTTGAAGTGTCTGGGGAGAGGCAGCGAGTATCGGTCATTTACGCAGGGAGAAATTACGTCGCGGCCAAGGTGCGAACTTTTGTGGAATTCACCATCGGCCAGTACCGTGGCGCGGAAAGCGTATCCACCCTTCGTGCAATCGCTTAAGTACGGCAATTATCATTGGATATCCCAAGATGCGAAAAATTCTATCAGTTGAAGACGATGAGCTGATGATTCAGGAAATCCTGATGTCTCTCCCAGAACCCGGTTACGACGTCGACGTCGCCCGGTCCGGACGCGCTGGTCTCGCAAAAATCATGGCTGGAGAATATGACGTGGTCACCCTTGACCGCATGCTCCCCGACCTGGATGGACTTGCAATTCTCGCCTCCATGCGCAACGTCGGCATAGACACCCCCGTGCTCCTTATGAGTTCGCTATCAAACGTAGATGAGCGAATTCGGGGATTGCGCGCGGGAGGTGACGACTACCTGACGAAGCCCTTCTCGCCCGATGAAATGGTGGCACGCATCGAAGTACTCCTTAAAAGGAAGGCTCCAACACACGTACCCGAAACAATTCTCCACTTAGGTGTCGTGGCGCTCGACCTCCTTAAGCGGAAAGCGACGCACGGGGGAATGGAACTTTGCCTGCAGCCCACGGAACTGCGGGTGCTGGAGTACTTAATGCGCAATTCCGGTCAGGTATTGACACGTACGATGATTTTCGAGGGCGTGTGGGGGTGTCGCTTCGACCCAGGCACAAACCTGATCGACGTACATGTAGGACGCCTTCGGAAAAAGCTGGCGGAGCGTGGTCCGTCGCCATCCATCCGCACCATCTATGGGGCAGGTTATCTGTTGAGCGAGTAAAGCCATCAGGTCCAAACACCGGCCTCGCGCAGGGGTAAGTCGAGTGATCGAACGTTTCGGGAAACTGAGAGGCCTTCCACTGTTCTGTACGAAATGTCCAGACAGGCACTGCTGTAAATGCCTGCGGAAACCCGTGCCACGTCAAGGGCATCGTCGTTCCAGGCATTGCACTGCGTTACGGCTGCGACTGCTTTCACGCCCCCGGAAAGCCGTCGCTTCCCAATTCTCACTGAATTAACGGGATTCCATGAACGCCATTGTCCTTGTCGCGTTACGCAGACCTCTGACCTTCGTCGTAGTGAGCATCCTGATCATGCTGTTCGGCGGCATGGCAGCGTTCAAGACTCCTACAGACATTTTTCCGAACATTCGTATCCCGGTCGTGGCGGTGGTGTGGACGTATAACGGGTTGACGCCACAGGATATGTCAGGCCGCGTGATCTATTACTACGAGCGCGCGCTGACCTCGACCGTGGAGAACATCGAGCATATCGAGAGCCAGTCGCTCTACGGCCGCGGCATCGTCAAGGTGTTCCTGCAGCCCGGCACCAATGTGGCCGCAGCGCAGGCGCAGATCACCGCGGCCTCGCAGACGGTCCTCAAACAGATGCCAGCCGGTAGCACGCCGCCGCAAATTCTTTCATACAACGCCTCGTCGGTGCCGGTGCTGGACCTCCAGGTGTCAGCCGCCGGCATGACGGCGGCGCAGGTCTACGACATGGCGTCCAATCTCATTCGCCCGCAGTTGGTCGCGGTTCCCGGCGCGGCGATTCCGACACCATACGGCGGTGCCTCGCTCAACGTTGAAATTGATCTGGATCAGACCAAACTGCTCGCGCACGGCCTGTCTGCAGTCGACGTCGCGCACGCACTTAGTTCACAAAACGTGGTATTGCCTGCTGGCGACCAGAAAATCGGCGTGCTCGACTTTATGGTGGAGACGAACGCCAGCCCTGTCGCCGTTTCCACCTTCAATAACCTGCCCATCAAGACCGTGGACGGTGCAACCGTGTATCTGCGGGACGTGGCCTACGTGCACCGCGGCTCGCCCCCCCAGATCAATGCCGTTCTTGTGAAAGGCAAGCAGGCCGTGCTGATCCAGATCCTGAAGAGCGGAGATGCGTCGACGCTTGCAGTGGTCGACGGCATCAAGAAG
>JBEKNG010000508.1:0-4859 GCA_049523075.1 Paraburkholderia sp. | reverse complement strand
GCTTGCCGTGGGCATCCCAAGTGGCTTGCCGCCATTCTTGCATGTTCACGGATTGTGCGTGCGGCGCGTAATGGGTACCCGCGGGGTACCCGCGTGTACGAAACGGCGCATTGCGAATGGTTCAGGCGAAAAAAACCCGTTCACTGTGAACGGGCTTCTTCCACACCATCCCTCAGTGCTTACTTCTGCTTCGCGTTGATCACCGCTTCGGCGACGTTGTTCGGCGTTTCAGCGTAGTGCTTGAACTCCATCGTGTACGTCGCACGGCCTTGAGTGGCGGAACGTAGCGAGGTCGAATAGCCGAACATCTCCGCGAGCGGCACTTCGGCGCGCACCAGCTTGCCGCCGCCACCGGCGATGTCTTCCATGCCTTGCACGAGCCCGCGACGGCTCGACAGGTCGCCCATTACGTTACCCATGAAGTCTTCGGGCGTTTCCACCTCGACGGCCATCATCGGTTCCAGCAGCACTGGCTTGGCCTTACGCATGGCGTCCTTGAACGCGATCGAACCGGCCATGCGGAACGCGTTTTCGTTCGAGTCGACGTCATGGTACGAACCGAAGGTCAGCGTCACTTTCACGTCGACCACCGGGTAACCCGCCAGCACGCCGGCCTTCAACGTTTCCACAATGCCCTTGTCAACTGCCGGGATGTATTCGCGCGGAATTACGCCGCCCTTGATGGCGTCGACGAATTCGTAGCCCTTGCCTTGCGGCGCCGGCTCCAGCGTGATCACTGCGTGACCATACTGACCGCGGCCGCCAGACTGCTTGACGAACTTGCCTTCGACATCCTCGACCTTGATGCGCACCGTTTCGCGGTACGCGACCTGCGGCTTGCCGACCGTCGCTTCGACGCCGAACTCGCGCTTCATCCGGTCGACCAGAATTTCCAGGTGCAGCTCGCCCATCCCGGAGATGATGGTCTGGCCAGATTCTTCGTCGGTCTGCACGCGGAACGACGGGTCTTCCTGGGCGAGGCGGTTCAGCGCGATGCCCATCTTTTCCTGGTCGACCTTGGTCTTCGGCTCGACGGCCTGCGAAATCACCGGTTCAGGGAAGATCATCTTTTCGAGGATGATCACGTGATTCGGATCACACAGTGTGTCGCCGGTGGTTGCTTCTTTCAGGCCGACCGCCGCGGCAATGTCGCCCGCGTACACTTCCTTGATTTCCTTCCGCTCGTTCGCATGCATCTGCAGGATCCGGCCAAGGCGTTCCTTCTTTTCCTTGGCCGAGTTGTAGACGGTATCGCCCGAATTCACCACGCCCGAATACACCCGGAAGAAGATCAGCTGGCCGACGAACGGGTCGGTCATGATCTTGAAGGCAAGGGCGGAGAACGGATCGTCGTCCTTCGGATGACGTTCGATTTCGTTATCGTCCTCGTCGTGACCGGTGATCGCCGGGATGTCGAGCGGCGAGGGCAGATAGTCGATCACCGCGTCCAGCATGGCCTGCACGCCCTTGTTCTTGAACGCACTGCCGCACAGCATCGGCACGATCTCGTTGGCGATCGTGCGCACGCGGATGCCGTGCTTGATTTCCTCTTCGGTCAGCGTTTCGCCGCCCAGATACTTATCGAGCAGTTCCTCGCTCGCTTCGGCGGCGGCCTCGACCATCTTGTCGTGCCATTCCTTCGCGGTATCTGCGAGTTCCGGCGGAATGTCCCGGTACTCGAACTTGATGCCCTGGTTCTCTTCGTCCCAGTAGATCGCCTTCATCTTGACGAGGTCGACCACGCCCTGGAAATGATCTTCCGCACCGACCGGAATCTGGATCGGTACCGCGGTGCCCTTCAGGCGATCGCCGATCTGCCGCTGCACGCGGAAGAAGTCTGCGCCGACGCGGTCCATCTTGTTGACGAACGCAATGCGCGGCACCTTGTACTTGTTCGCCTGGCGCCACACGGTTTCGGACTGCGGCTGCACGCCGCCGACCGAGTCGTACACCATGCACGCGCCGTCGAGCACGCGCATCGAGCGCTCGACCTCGATCGTGAAGTCGACGTGACCCGGGGTGTCGATGATGTTGATCCGGTGTTCCGGATAGTTGCCGGCCATGCCTTTCCAGAAAGCGGTCGTGGCAGCCGAGGTGATCGTGATGCCGCGCTCCTGTTCCTGCTCCATCCAGTCCATCGTCGCCGCACCGTCGTGAACTTCACCGATCTTGTGAGTCACGCCGGTGTAGAACAGGATGCGTTCGGTGGTGGTGGTTTTGCCGGCATCGATGTGAGCGCTGATGCCGATGTTCCGGTAGCGCTCGATGGGAGTCTTGCGGGGCACGTGAACCTCCTTGGATTGGCGCGCCGGTGATGGACGTCGGGCGGCGCACGACGCCGCCCGGACGAACCCGGTGCTGCGGTTAGACTACTAGAATAGCGCGTCGCCGGGCCTTTTGCAGGAATCTTGCCAGCTCCGCGTGTGCGGCCGCCGAAAGCGGCTCTCCCGAGGTCTTTAGTGGCATCTGCATAGGGCGTCATACGGCGATTCTCAAAGCGGCTGCTTTGGGCAAGATATGCAAACGGCGTGCACATGCAAAAAAGCCAGTGACCTTGGCAGGACACCGGCTTTCCGGAACAGGGCGGTCGAACGGCGCGGGTTCTTGCCAGCTGGCTGGCGAACTTCCTTTGCCGAGCTGATGCTTATTGCGCCGCCGGCAACCCCTGCATCACCATCCCCGGCTTGATGCCCTTCGACTCGAACCAGCTCTTGCTCATTTCCAGCGCGTACACGCCGTTATTGCGCGGGCAATGGTTGTTGGTGGTCTCGGCATCCATTTCGTCGATGTCGGTGATCGTGCCGTCGGCGCGCATGAAGGCGATCGACAGGGGGATCAGTGTGTTCTTCATCCAGAAGCAGTGCACGGCGTTCTCGCCGAAGACGAACAGCATGCCTTCGTTGGGCGCGAGTTGCGTTCGATACATCAGACCTTGCTCGCGATCCGCATCGTTGCTGGCCACGGCGGCGTCGATGACGAACATGCCGACCGTCAGCTTGGTGCGGGGGAAGTCGCCCGGCTGTTTCGCACCGGGCGGCATCTGTTGCGCGTAGGCGTTATGAACAGGGGCGAGCGTGAACGACGCGGCAGCCAACGGCAACGCAACGGCAATCGCAAAACGCGCCAACAATGAACGCAGGGAAATTCGCACGGCAAGACTCCAGGCAGGAAATTAACCCGCGCATGTTACGCGAGCGCGTCAAAGCACGTCAAAAACAAAAAGGCAGATCGCCTTGCGGGATCTGCCTTTCAACGCCGTAAGAACGGCAAGTGCTGCTAGTTCTTGACTGCGTTTTTACAAACTTATTCCGAAGCGCCCGAAGCTGCAGCAGCTGCTGCTGCCTTCTTCTTCGATGCCTTCTTGTGCGTTGCCTTCTTCGTGGTCTTCTTTGCCGACGAAGCTGCCATCGGAGCTGCCGAAGCTGCTTCCGGTGCCGAAGCTTGTGCGAATGCTGCCGTTGCGAAGAGGCCAGCGACCAGAGCGGCGATCAGTTTGTTCATTTTGTGAATCCTCAGCTTTAGTTAATTAACCAAATGACCCGGTTATGTATGAGTCATGTCGGTAAACGTGCCATCCACCTTTCGGTTGACAGCCGCATCAACAAATTTCTTGACGCGTCTGCTAGCGCTCGGACTCCCTGCACTGACCGCAAGAACGGCTTGCACAAAGGCCCTCAAGGCTGAATGCCGGATAGCTTCGTGCGGCATCTGCGTTGAATAACGCGTGAGCTTGCGAGGCGGTTGACGCAAATTTTCCGTAAATCTTCGGGAATGCTTATTCCTGTGTGATGGAAAGGCCAACGCCATCCGGTGAATGGGCGCCATGAATTTGTCACGAATAAAAAATACACGCGGATACAACGGTTTAGATGAGGCTTGCGTAAACGTTGAGCATCATCGGATGCCGTCCCACGGTGCGCGTGGAGGCAAGTCTAGCGAGGCGCCCGGCTCGAGCCCCAGCGAAAAGATATCGAGCGCGCCGATGCCCACGCGCACGAGGCGCAGGGTGGGGAAGCCGACTGCCGCCGTCATGCGGCGAACCTGGCGGTTTTTGCCTTCAATGATGGACAGTTCGATCCAGGTGGTGGGGATCGCGGCACGATAACGAATCGCCGGAATGCGCGGCCATAGCGTCCCGGGTGGTTCGATCAGTTGCGCGTGACCCGGGCGCGTCACATAGTCGCCAAGATCGACACCGCTTGCGAGCCTGGTGAGCGCTACCGAATCCGGCGCGCCTTCGACCTGCGCCCAGTAGCGCTTGACGAGTTTGTGCCGTGGTTCGGCGATTCGCGCCTGCAGCGCGCCGTCGTCAGTGAGCAGCAGCAGGCCTTCGCTATCGGAATCGAGACGGCCGGCCGGATAGACGCCGGGCACCTTGACCCAATCGGCGAGCGATGCGCGCGTTTCGTGCGGCGAGAACTGGCAGATGGTGCCGAACGGCTTATTGAGAGCAAGGAGGCGCATGCGGAATCCGGCGAACACACCCGCCGGAATGGGCGCGTGAGCGGGCGCTGCCTGACACCCGTTCGACGCCCGACTGGGCAGGTTCTGTGGCAAATGGGGGCATAATAATGCATAATTTGGGATGCTGTGTCTTATGTCTTATATAAGATATAAGAGTCCGATGCGTTTTACCGGAAGCTGGCGCCGCTGCCTTGCCCTGTCTTCAAACCCTGCCCGGTTGCCGGCGCCGCGGGCTGCACCGTGGGCTAGAATAACCGCTCAGCCGCTTGCAGGCGTTCGGCATTGCGCCTCGCGCCCAGTTCCGCATCCCCCATCTGCTTCAACCAGAACAGCCATCACTGGAGTCCGATCATGCCGTATCAGCACATTAAGGTTCCGACGGGCGGAGACAAGAT
>JBEKNG010000507.1:0-4861 GCA_049523075.1 Paraburkholderia sp. | reverse complement strand
CGCATGCGAGCCCGAACGGGTGGACGAGCACGAACTGCCGGTGCTCCGCACGCGCACGTATTATGTACGCGATAACGGGCTCGGCATTCCGGCGGCCTATATGTCCAAGGTGTTTCGGGCCTTCCAGCGCCTGCATGGCGAGGTGGCGAAAGGTGAGGGCATCGGGCTCGCGCTGGTGCGACGCATGGTCGAGCGGCACGGCGGACGAGTCTGGGTGGAATCCGCAGAGGGCGCTGGTTCGACGTTTTTTGTCGTGCTACCCGAACAGCCGGCGCGTCTGTGAGCTGGGCCGGCCGGGCCGGCGCACTGTGGACCGGCGGACCGGCGCGCCGTCTGATCTAAAAGGCATGAAACACGCACAAAGGGTCACGCACCTGCGAATCGCGGGCACGGAGGCAATATGAAGAATGGGGAAACGGTCAGTATTATTCTGATCGAGGACGACGACGGACATGCGACCCTCGTCCAACGCAATTTACGCCGTGCGGGCATCTCAAACGGCTTCTTGCGGTTTGCCGACGGGCAGCAGGCGCTGGATTACTTTTTTGGCGATCCGCCAGGCGGGGACGTGGCCAGCAAATACCCGCCGCGTCAGGATCTGACGAACTTCGTCGTGCTGCTCGATCTGAAGATGCCGCGCGTGGACGGTTTCGAGGTGCTGCGCCGCCTGAAAGAAGCGCCGCAGACGGCGGCTGTGCCGGTGATCGTCCTCACGACCACGGACGACCCGCGCGAAATCGAACGCTGCTATGAGCTGGGTTGCAATGTCTACATTACGAAGCCCGTCGAATATGACGCTTTTATTGAGGCGGTGCGCCGTCTCGGCTTCTTCCTGCAGGTGGTGAAGCTGCCGCAGGGGCAGCGGCTGGCCGCATCATAAGGGGCATAGCAGCGTGAAGTCTGCCAGAGAGACCTAGCCAAAGAAGAACCAGCATGACCGAAGACGTATCCACGCCACCCACGCCCTATGTGCTTGTCGTCGACGACGATGAGGGCATCTTGCGTCTTGCGCGCAAGTCGCTCCAGCTGGCCGGTTGCCGGGTGACGCTCTGTTCCGACCTCGAGAGCGCCCGCGAGCGGATTGCCGGCGACGAGCCGGACCTGCTCGTGCTCGACTACCAGTTGGATGGCCCGCAGACGGGGCTCGATTTTTTCCGCCGTCTACGCGCCGAAGGTGTGCGGATTCCCGCCATCCTCGTCACGGGTTTCACGGACGAGTCACGGGTCATCGAAGCGTTGCGCTCCGGCGTGTCGGACGTGGTGCCGAAGTCCGGCGATTATCTCGACTATCTGCCGGAGGCCGTCGAGCGCGTACTCTCCCAGGTGCGCCTGCAAAAGGCTTCCGCCGAGGCGGTGTTGTTGCGCGATCGCGAACTGCATTACCGGACCCTGTCGGAGGCGCTGCCGCACCTCGTCCTCACCTGCGGCGCCGACGGCGATTGCGATTTTCTGTCGAAGCAGTGGCTGGAATACACCGGTCTCGATGAAGGCCACTCGTATGGTCTCGCGTGGCTCGAGGCCGTCCACGCGGACGACCGCGAGGAAATCCGCCAGACCTGGCTGAAAGCGGTCAGGAGCGACGCCGGCGACTATCGACACGAATTGCGGATCCGCCGGCATGACGGCGAATACCGCTGGTTCGATGCACGTATCGTCGCCATGCGCGACTCCAACGGCGCGGTTCAAAAGTGGTTTGGCAGTTGCACGGACATCCATCCGCAGCGCGAGGCGATCGAGGAGCGCGAGCGGTTGCTCGCCTCGGAGCAGGCGGCGCGCCACGCCGCTGAAGAGGCGAATCGCGCCAAAGACCGTTTTCTGGCGATGCTCTCGCATGAACTGCGCACCCCGCTCACGCCGGTGCTGGCCGGGGCGAGAGTGCTCGAACTGATCCCTGAACTGCCGGGAGAGGCGCGCTCGTGCGTGCTGATGATCCGCCGCAACGTGGAGCTCGAGGCCCGCCTGATCGACGATCTACTCGATCTCACCCGCGTGGCGAACGGCAAGCTGCGTCTGTCGCTCGAAACGGTGGATGTACACGAGGTGATCGACAGCGTGCTGGAACTGTTTCGCAGCGAGATTCAGGTCAAGCAGCAGGACGTCCACATCGACAAGGCCGCGCAGCACCATTATGTGCTGGCTGATCGTGCGCGGCTGCAGCAGATGCTGTGGAACCTGATCCGCAATGCCGCCAAGTTCACGCCGGACGGCGGCCACATCTACGTGCGCACGCGCGACGAGCGGATGCACGTGCAGATCTCAGTTGAGGACACCGGGATCGGCATCGAACCCGAGCAGATCGGCAAGCTCTTCAATGCATTCGAGCAGGGCAACCAGAACATGACCCAGCAATTCGGCGGCCTGGGCTTGGGGCTTGCTATTACGAAAGCATTGACTGATGTCCACGGCGGCACGGTGATGGCCCAGAGTCCGGGGGCGCACTGTGGCGCGACCTTTACGATCACCTTGCCGACCGCCGCGAAGCCTGTCGAAGAAGCGGCTGCGCCGGCGCCGACGGTGCGGCATCCGGCTGGTCCGCTAACGATCCTGCTGATCGAGGATCATGCGGACACCGCCGAGGTAATGGCGCAACTGATCCGCAGCCTTGGCCACGAGGTGACCGTGGTTGGGCTCGTCGCCGACGCGTTGGCCGCCACGCAGTCGATAACCTTCGATCTGATCGTAAGCGACGTTGGGCTGCCGGACGGCACGGGGCTCGATTTCGTCAAGTCGTTCCGCGGGCACTCGGATGCGCCGGCTGTGGCCTTGACGGGCTTCGGCACCGATGAGGATGTACGCCGTTGCCTCGACGCAGGATTCACCTCGCATCTGACCAAGCCGGTCAATTTCGGTCAACTCGAACAATTGATTGAAAGTGCGGCGAACCTGAGGGGCGAAAAGAGCGCGGGCACCGATTCCACGTAGTGCGAAGCGTTGGCAAGCAGAGCTCACGCTCAGCCGTCAGCCGTCAACAGCAAAAAGGCCTGCTGCGAAATATCTCGCAGCAGGCCTTTTGTTTGAGTCGCATCGATGCAGCGCCCCGTGGGCGTTCAGAGACGCCTCAGCGGGGCGCGTTCTTCAACGAATCGCGGATTTCACGCAGCAGCAGCACGTCTTCCGGCGTCGGAGCAGGCGGCGGCGCTTCAGCGGGGGCGGGCTTGCGCAGGTTGTTGATGAACTTCACCATCAGGAAAATGATGAACGCGAGGATAAGGAAGTTGATCAGCACCGTGATGAACGAGCCATAGCCGAACACGGCCACACCTGCGGTTTGCAGGTCTTTGTACGACTCGGGGCTGCCCTTGAAGCTCGGCGGAATCTCACCGAGGCGGAAGAATTTGTTGGAGAAGTCGAGGCCGCCGGTGGCGAGGCCCACGACCGGCATGATCAGGTCTTTGACAATTGAATTAACAATCGTGGAGAACGCGCCGCCGATAATCACACCGACCGCGAGATCCATTACGTTGCCTTTGAGGGCGAACTCCTTGAATTCCTTGACCATGCTCATCGGGGATTCCTCCATGAAGTCGATGGCGCCATGATAGCCAACGTCAGGAGGATAGGGTAGTGCTTTGGTCTGCAAACTTATGACGCGAGCAACTATGACTCAAGGGTGCGGGCCCGCTCGATATGCGCCGCAAAACTGACCGGATCGATATTGGTACCGCACAGCAGCACACCGATGCGCTTGCCTTGTAGCGTTTCGCGCAACGGGCCGAGCAGGGCCGCGGTGGCGGCCGCGCAGGCTGGTTCCACGGCGAGCTTCAGTTGCGTGAAGAGGGTCAGCATGGCTAAGCGCAACTGGTTGTCGGTGACTGTCACCAGCCGGTCAATGTGACGCCTGCACAATTCATAGCTGTACTGTTCGGTATGCGGCGCCATCAGCGAATCCGCAATGCTGTACATGTGTCCCATCTTGATCGTATGGTTGGCAGCGAAGCTCTTGCCCATGGCGTCCGAGCCGTCGGGCTCAACCCCATACACATGGATGCGCGGATTGGCGAGCCGCAGGGCGGTCGAGACGCCGGCGGCGAGACCGCCCCCGCCGATCGGTACGATTACGGCGTCCAGATCAGGGGTTTGCGTGGCCCACTCGTAGCCGAGCGTGGAAGAACCCAGAACGGTACGGTAGCCGTTGAACGGATGCACAAAGTAACGGCCTTCCTCAGCCTCGATGCGCCGGACGATCTCGAACGCTTCAGTGCCGTTCTCGGCCAGCACCATTTCCGCGCCGTACCGGCGGCATAACGCGATGCGTGCCGGGTTGGCCGAGCGGAACACGACGACCTTGGAGCTGATGCCAAGCCGCATGGCGGCATACGCGACTGCGACCGCATGGTTGCCGCCCGACACGCAGGTGACGCCCGCACTGCGTTGCGCTTCATCGAGCGCGAGCAGATTCGTGAACGCGCCGCGCGTCTTGAAGCTGCCACCCGCCTGCAACAGTTCGAACTTGAAGTTCACCACCGTGCCTTCCAGCGACGGAAAGTCCAGTTTGTCGAACACCGGCGTGCGTGCGACCCACGGCGTCAACGCAAAATGCTGCGTGGCGATGTCGTCGAGCGTTGGAATCGGCTCGCCGTCGATCGTGTGGTCCGTGTGCTGCGGTGTGGCGGTGGACATGGCGTGTGAAGATAGCGTTCGTTATGTTTCGAGTCGTGCAGCCCGGTTCAGTTCAGTTCGATTTTGTCCATACAAGGTTGACTTGATTCGATGTAATCGCAGGTTCAGTCACGGATTCGCGCGACCATTTAATCGTATGCGCATAGACTCAATGCGAGTGTGCGTCAACCGACATGCTGTGAATGAACTTGCCGAGGAAGCGTTCGCAGGCGGCGAGTTGTTCGAGTGCGACGAACTCATT
>JBEKNG010000506.1:0-4866 GCA_049523075.1 Paraburkholderia sp. | reverse complement strand
CCGTACTCGCCGCCGGCCCAGCAACTGCATTTCGGCAGCTACGCGGTGTTCCGCAATCTGATTCCGTCACCGGTGCTGGAAGCTCAGGCCGCGGACGAATTGCAGCAGATCGTCTACGGCGCCCAGCACGCCGACCGCCTCTATCCCGACACCGAGCCGCGCGTGATCCGCGTGCATTCGATCGTCGAAAAGCTGATTCCATATTCACTGAAGTGGAATGAGCGGGCGAAGAACTGGAAGTGGGCGATCGCGGTGATCCGCTCGCCGGATATCCGCATGTACTGTCTGCCGGGCGGCAAGATCGTGATCTACAGCGGCATCCTCGACCGTGTCCGTCTGAACGACAACGAACTGGCCATGCTGTTGGGCCACGAGATCGCCCATGCGCTGCGCGAGCACGCACGGGAGCGCCTCGGCGAGCAGCAGGCGGCGCAACTCGATTCGTCCGGTACGATTCCGCAGCTATTCGGGCTCGCCGATCTTGGCGTTGCGCCGCTCGGCATCGGCTCGCAACTGCTCGAGATGAAATACACGCCCACCGACGAAATCGAAGCCGATGTGATCGGCAGCGACATCGCCTCACGCGCCGGCTACGATCCACGCGCCGCGATCACGCTGTGGGACAAACTGGCGACGGCGACGCACAGCAGTCGCAATCAGGGCTTTATCTACGGCCATCCGTACACGCCCGCACGCCGTCAGGACATCATGAAACGGCTGCCGGACATGCTGCAGCTCTACGCGAAGGCCATCGGCAAGACCGTCGATGAGCTGCCCGACTATGCGAACATCGGCCGCCCACGGCGCGTCCCGGTTCGCGGCGACTGAACGACTGGAAGCGCAGCGGCCCTGCAGATGGCAAGCGGCTGGCGCGGCGCTGGCCTGTCTGACATCAACGCCATTCGCATGGTGCCAGCGTAGCTGGCACCAACGCCGATCACGGCGCCCCACGAATGGAGCGCCTGCTTCCCGCTTACTTCTTCACCTTGTGGTCGTAGTCGACCGTCAGCGGCGCGTGGTCGCTGAACTTGATGTCGCGGAACACCTCGGTGCGCTTCGCCTTACCGGCGATGCCTGGTGTGGCGATCTGATAATCGATCCGCCACCCGACGTTCTTGGCATACGCCTGACCGCGATTGCTCCACCACGTGTACTGCTCGGGACGCTGATCCAGAGTGCGGAACACGTCGACGTAACCTACTTCGTCGAACAGCTTGGTCAGCCATTCGCGTTCTTCCGGCAAGCAACCTGAATTCTTCTGGTTGCTCTTCCAGTTCTTGATGTCGATTTCCTTGTGGACGATATTCACGTCGCCACACACGATCACTTCCCGGTCCTGACCCAGCTCAGCCAGGTGCGGCATGAACTCGTCCATAAAGCGGAATTTCGCCTGCTGGCGGTCTTCGCCGCTCGACCCCGACGGCACATACACCGACACCACCGACAGCTTGCCGAAGCGCAACTCGACATAGCGCCCTTCCGGATCGAACTCTTCGCTGCCGAAGCCGATCACCACCTCGTCCGGCTCGTGACGCGTGTACACCCCCGCGCCGCTGTAGCCCTTCTTCACCGCATGCTGAAAGTAGCCCGTGAAGTTGTGGGGAGCGAGAAATTCGGGGGTCATGTCGTCCTGCGAGCATTTGATTTCCTGCACGCAGAGAACGTCCGCCTTCTGGTCGCCGAACCATTCGAAAAATCCCTTCTTGGCCGCAGAGCGGATGCCGTTCAGGTTGGCGGTAATCACACGCAGCATGTCGTTCCTTTCTTGTTGATCCGTTGTTGGTTCATGGCTCACGGTTCGGCTCCATGCGGAGCGGAAACCGCCGTTCACGTCATTCGACTTTCACGCCCTTGAGCGATTCCTTCGCGGGCGGGTACTCGAGCTTCAGACTTTCCAGGGTGCGCAGCAGCAGCTCGCCGACCATCACGTTGCGATGGGTCTTCGAGTCGGCCGGGATGATGTACCACGGCGCGTAGGGGGTCGAGGTCGCCGCCAGTGCGTCGTGATACGCCGCCTGGTACTGATCCCACTGTTTGCGCGCCTCCAGATCCGAGACGTCGAACTTCCAGTGCTTGGTGGGATCGTCAATGCGAGCCTGCAGACGCGCACGCTGCTCGTCCTTCGAAATATGCAGCATGCATTTGACGATGGTCGTGCCGTTTTCGGCCAGCAGCGCTTCGAAATCGCGAATCTGCCGGTAACGCTGCTCGCAGGCGTCCTTGTTCAGTTGACCCAGCACGACCGGCACCAGCACGTCCTCATACTGACTGCGGTTGAAGACCGTCAGTTCGCCGGCCGCCGGCACCTGCGAATGCACGCGCCACAGGAAATCGTGCGCCAGTTCGGCAGGCGTCGGTGCCTTGAACGGCACGATGCGCAAGCCGAGCGGATCGACGTCGCGAAACACCCCGCGCACCGTGCCGTCCTTGCCGCTCGTATCCATGCCCTGCAACACGAGCAGCACGCGCTGCATGCTCTGTGCATGCAGGCACTCCTGCAGCGCGTCAAGCCGCGCGCCGATGGCGGTGAGCCGTTGGCGGTCGCTGTCCTTCGTGCCTGTCGAAAACGGCTTCTCGCCCGGATCGAAATCGGCGAGCGCGAATTTTGCGATCTTCTTGCCGTCGAAATACGGCACGCGGAAATCGTCGAGTTCCGGTTTTTTCGCCATGGATGGCTCCAGTGTCCGCCATGTCTGCTATAGCGGCGCCTCAGTAAACCGAAACGGGCCGCTGCCCTACTTTCGTTCGGCAACAGCCCGTCAGGACCGAAGCCGCGCACTCAACCACGCACGCGCAACGGCCACTGCATCACATCGTCAGGACAGCTTTTTCTTCAGCAGTTCGTTGACCTGCTGCGGATTTGCTTTGCCCCTGGTGGCCTTCATCGCCTGGCCGATCAAGGCATTAAACGCCTTTTCCTTGCCGGCGCGGAATTCCTCGACCGATTTCTGGTTGGCCGCGAGCACCTCGTCGATGATCGCTTCCAGCTCGCCCGTGTCGGAAATCTGCTTGAGACCCTTCGCTTCGATGATGCGATCGGCGGCGGCTTCGTCGGTGGCCTTTTCGTCCCAGATCGCCACGAAGATTTCCTTCGCGATCTTGTTCGAAATCGTGCCGTCGGCAATGCGTTGCAGCAGCAGCGCGAGCTGGGTTGCGGAGACCGGGCTATCAGCGATGTCGAGACCTTCGCGGTTCAACAGCGACGACACTTCGCCCATCAACCAGTTCGCCACCACCTTCGCCTGCGCGGTGCCCACTTTCGCCACTACCGCTTCGTAGTACGCGGCCATCGCCTTGCTCGAGGTCAGCACGACCGCGTCATAAGGCGTGAGGCCATATTGGTCCACAAGGCGCTGCTGGATCGCGACGGGCAGTTCGGGCATCTCGGCCTTCACCCGCTCGACCCACGCCCGCTCGATCACCAGCGGCATCAGATCGGGGTCCGGGAAATAGCGGTAATCGTGTGCGTCTTCCTTACTGCGCATCGAACGCGTTTCACGCTTGTCCGGATCATAGAGACGCGTTTCCTGCACCACCGTGCCGCCGTCTTCGATCAGTTCGATCTGGCGGCGCACTTCGTACTGGATCGCTTCTTCGAGGAAGCGGAACGAGTTCAGGTTCTTGATCTCGGCACGCGTGCCGAATTCCTTTTGCCCGACCGGCCGCACTGACACGTTCGCATCGCAGCGGAACGAACCTTCCTGCATGTTGCCGTCACAGATGCCGAGCCACGTGACGAGCGTGTGCAGCGTCTTCGCATAGGCCACGGCTTCCGCGGCACTGCGCATTTCCGGTTCGGTGACGATTTCGAGCAGCGGCGTGCCGGCGCGGTTCAGATCGATGCCCGTCATGTCCGCAAAATCTTCGTGCAACGACTTGCCCGCGTCTTCCTCGAGGTGAGCACGCGTCAGGTTGATGGTCTTGACGTACGCTTCCTTACCGGCTTTCTCGTTGGCCGGCACCTGGATCGTGACCGTGCCGCCTTGCACCACAGGAATTTCGTACTGGCTGATCTGATAGCCCTTCGGCAGATCCGGGTAGAAATAATTCTTGCGGGCAAAGATGCTGCGCGGCGCGATGGTCGCGCCGATGGCGAGGCCGAATTCGATCGCGCGCTGCACGGCGCCGCGGTTCATCACCGGCAGCGTGCCTGGCAAGGCCAGGTCCACAGGGCAGGCTTGCGTGTTGGGTTCAGCGCCGAACTGCGTGGCGGCACCCGAGAAAATCTTCGAGACAGTCGACAGTTGCGTGTGCGTCTCGAGCCCGATCACGACTTCCCATTGTTTGGTCATGTGTTCACACTCCTGCCGGTGCCTGGCGATGCCAGTCGGTTGCGCGCTGGAACGCATCCGCAACCTGCAGCATGCGAGCTTCGTTGAAATAGTTGCCAATGATCTGCAGACCGACCGGACGCTGCGCGGTCGCGCCCGTGCCAAAGCCGCACGGCACGCTCATGCCGGGCAAGCCCGCGAGGCTCACCGACAGCGTGTAGATATCGGCCAGATACATCTGCACCGGGTCGTCGCCCTTGGCGCCCAGATCCCACGCCACCGACGGCGCCACCGGCCCCATGATCACGTCACACTGCTTGAACGCTTCCTGGAAGTCATTCGCGATGATGCGGCGGATCTTCTGCGCCTGCAGGTAGTACGCGTCGTAATAGCCGTGCGACAGCACGTAGGCGCCCACGAGGATACGGCGCTTCACTTCCGGACCGAACCCCTCGGCGCGCGACTTCTTGTACATGTCGAGCAGATCGCGGTACTCCGCGGCACGGTGGCCGTAACGCACGCCGTCGAAACGCGACAGGTTCGACGATGCCTCCGCCGGGGCGATCACGTAGTACACGGGGATCGACAGTTCGGT